>JAQXGE010000028.1 GCA_029006135.1 Oscillospiraceae bacterium
TCTTCTAGTGTAAAATGTGTGTAGGACAATATGCTCACCTCTGTGTAACTTTGTTTTGTGTGGTAACTTACATTTTACACCAAGGTTTGCATATTGTCTTTCTTTATTTTGGGGTGTTGCACTTCGAATTATAACCTACCCGGCAGCCCTTACACAGGGGAGCCTTATCTCTACTCCCACAAACAACAGTCCACCGGACTGTCATTCACTACCGCTCCTTCGCTCACCCCTTACACAGGGGAGCCGAATCTCTACTCCCACCACCAACACAAAAACGACATAAGTACGTTACCCTCACAGCAGGAACCGTCCCGCCGAAGCGGGGCGGTTATTCAATCGAAAATAATGAAATCCGTCCCAAGGCCTGTCCGGTCGTAGGACTTGGGGTGGATTTCATTATTTTCATTCCTCTTTGGGGGTCTCGGGGGGCAGGCCCCCCGAGCCGGGGTTCGCTGCGTCGGAACAGCGAGACTTTTCTGGGTACTCTTTTGGTCACAAAAGAGTACCGCCTGCGGCAGCGAATGCTATGAAAGATAAACGGCAGTTAATGGCAAGGCTTAAATTCCCTCAGTCAGCTCTCGCTGACAATTTGCTGCGGCAAAGCCGGTCGCGGCTCTGACAGTCCGCTGGACTGTCATTCACTACCGCTCCTTCGCTTCGCTCACCCCTTACACAGGGGAGCCTTGTCTCTATTTCCCGCAAACAACATAAATACAACAGGAGTATGTTTGCCTTATAGCAGGAACCGTCCCGCAAAAAGCGCCTAAAGCGGAGTGGTTTTCAATATACAAAAAATCCCAGCGCAGAGCGCTGGGATGAGGGGGTTAGCTGCGGAGTTCGCCATCGTGCGCCATGAGCGTGACCGTGTGACACCCCGGCAGGGTTTCACAGGCTTGGACCAGTTCCGCTTCCTGTTTGGTGTGCAGTTCAATGACATAATCGCGGCCTTCCGCCGTGACCGTGCGGGTACGGACGCGGACGCCCTTGGCGTGGGCGCGCACCGCCTGCAAAAGTTCCTGCTCCTCCGCCGCCTTGTCACAGTTGACAATCAGCAGATAGGGCGCTTTGGCCATCGGCAAAAGGTCAAGCAGGAACAGCAGTGCCGTCACCGCCAGGCTTGCCGCAAGCGCCACCGTGTACAGCCCGGCACCGCAGATGATGCCCACGCTGATGGACCAGAACAGGAACAGCAAATCCAGTGGGTTTTTGACGGCGTTGCGGAACCGGACGATGGAGAGCGCGCCCACCATGCCCAGCGAAATGACAAGGTTGGACTGCATGGCCAGCACGATGGCCGCCGTGACCACCGACATCAGGACCATCGCCGTGTTGAAATCCTTAGAATAAAAATTGCTGTCGCTCTTGAGGCGGTAAACCACAAAGATGAGCAGTGCAAAGGCAATGGTAATGCCCAGCGTCATGATGATGCGCGTCATGCTGATGTCGGTGTTCAGTCCCGCCAAAACGGACGATTTGATAATATCCTTTGTACTCATGCTGTTTTCCTCCTTGGGGGACTCAATAATCCAGCGCCTTGCGTCCCAGATAGTATTTGGAAAAGGTCGTCTGCTGTAAATTGCCGAGTTCCAGCACCTGTGCGATGGGTGCGGGAAGGAACTCGTCATACTTAACTTCCAGAATGTGCTGCCCGGTGGGCAGGATGGGCCGAGCGGCGGGATGTTCGGCATAGAAAGCGCCAAAATCGCGCCCGGCCGTGATATTGCGGTCAAAGGTGATGCGCACATTGCCCGCCCGCTCGACATACGCCGTGCGCTCGTAGGAGATAACGGCGGCGGGGCGCAGGCCCTCGGTGAGCATCAGCCGGCAGACGCGCGCCATAACCGTGGACTTTGCCATCCCCGCCATGGGCGGACGGCCGTGCAGAATCCCATTCCGCTCCTCCTCGGTCAGGGGACACTGCCATTTTCGGCAGTAGCCGTCCCGCTTGGCCTTGATTTCCATGTGGAGCGTTGCGGGGTCATTGTTGTAGGTACGAATCCGGTATTTGCTCCGCTGGGCAAGGCCCGCTTCGCTCTCGTAGTACAACCGGTCATCGAGCGTGTCAAGATAGATGCTGCGGATGCTGTACCGCCCGCCGCTCTGGTGGGTATCCGGCTTCATCAGGCAGGCAAGGCGCTGTTCCAGGATGCGGAGCTGCGCTTCGGTGCACAGATATTTTTTCTCAACGCGGTAATCCATCGCTGCCCCTCCCTTACCCGGCTGCGCCGTACAGGCGGTCCATCGTTTCAAAGCGCGCCGTAATCCAGTCTGTCAGATGCGTCATCGCGTCCGGATCGGCACATTCCGGCCAATGGGCGTATTCCCGCGCAAGCGCGCCGCTGTCCTCAAGACGCTGACGCTCACTGAGCACCTGTGCACAGAGCGTGCGGGCGCTCAGCCCTCTTTTGCGCCAGTCCTGCCAGGTTTGGCAGAGCAAAGTCTCCATGCCATCGGGGTCACTCCCGGACAGAACCGCGTAATCGCTGCTCTGCCAGCTGAGAAGCTGCGCCGTGCTCATCGGGTCAAATGTGATATGGCGGCGGTCATCGTCATCCCAGTGATTGCCGAAGGTGAAGTCCAAATCCCACGGAATCCGGCGCATGACAAAGCTGCCGTCCTTCTGCAAGTCCGCCAGAACGTAACAGTTCTTCCACTCATTGTCCATCGTGAAGGTGAACTGGCAGAACAGATAATAATCCACCGCGTTCCGGCGATCCATCCGGACCGTGACGGGGGCCTCGCTCTGCCCGCCGTACAAAAGGCTGCGGTACTGCCGCATCGGGTCCCAGTCCGCCGGCGCCGGCGACTTGGGCCAGCGAATCTCCATCGGCGTCCGCCCTTCCCGCGTGGTCAGGACTTCGCCGGTCGTGTTGGCCGTGAAGTCGGCATCCTCGGGAATTACATGGTCACCGATTTTATAGAGGACATCGCCCTCCTCGGCCTTGACCTGCTTGGCATCCACCGGCACCTCCAGCGCGTACAGCCCGCGCAGACTGTCATTGATGAACAGTTCCACATATTCAAGCTGTGCGGACTTTGGAGCGGCTTCCTCCCCGGCGGTCAGGTCCGACCAGAGGGAATAGGCGGTCTTTTCGCGCAGATAGCTCGAGTCGGTGTACATGGCGTTGAGAATCCAGTCATCGTCCTTGCGCAGGCCCAGCTGATTTTCCTTGACCTTCTCGCCGTCCGGCGTGCAGAGACTGACCTTGTAGCTCTTTTTGGGGAAGGCCACCGAGGTTGCGCCGCGGACATGGTAGCGGCAGCCCGCCGCCGTCACGCCGCCCGCACCATCGCGGTTTTCGGGGTCCGTCAGCACGAGTTCGGCATATTCCTCCTCGCCGCCGCGGATGCTCAAAGTCGGCAGGCCTGTGAACACCACCTGTGCGGTCTGCCAGCCGGCTGGCGTTATAACCAGCAGCGAGAACGCTGTGCCCTGTGCGAGGGCGGTCTTTTTGCTGCGCATCCGCGCATCTTTGAGGAACCGCAGTTCCACCCCCTCCCCGCGTGCGGCCAGCGTCCCTGTGTAGTCCGCCGCATCGGTGCTTTGGGAGAGGTAGAGCGTGTTTGTCTCACTCTCATAGGCGGGGCGCTGCCCCTGCCAGGTCAGCGCATCCGGGTCAAAAGGGATCTGCTCGCCGCCGGTCAATGCCTGCCACTCATCCTGCTCAATGCAGGGCACGCCCGCCACAATCTGTGTGCGGCGCACGCTGTCCGCGCCGACTGCCGCTGCCGCCGCTGCCAAAATGACCAGCACCGCCGCGATTTTGAGGAATATGACCCGCTTTTTGTGTTCCATCCGCCGCTCCTTCCCTGGTATTCGACATTTTTACAGCATTTTTACAATTCTCTTAAGTATAGCACCTCTCAGAAATTTCCGTCAAGGAAACGGGAACCTCTTTTGCGCGGAATTCTGTAGATTCGTCAATTATGTGTTACACAAAAGGGAAGGAGAATAAGACCTGCATGAGAGAGCGCCGGCTGAGCGGTCTATTAAGGGGAAGGCCGAGGATTCGAATCTTCTCTTTTAGTGTACCAATTAATATTGCCAAATGCCTTTATCTCAAGGATAAGGTACAATAAATTGCGCAAATTGAAATCAGCATAAAAATAGACAAGGCTTGCAGATCTCTGGTAGAATGAAGTTACCACACAGCATTCTGAAAGGAGACAGCAAACCATGTCCGAGAAAATTGTACAACTAAACGAGGAAGTAATCAAGGGGCAAATCAAGGAATTGGTTCGCGGCAGCGTGGAAGAAACGCTGAACGAACTGCTGGAAGCCGAGGCCGAGAAACTTACGCAGGCTGCCCGCTACGAGCGCAGCGAGGCCCGCCAGGGATACCGCAGCGGCCACTATGACCGCAACCTCACTACGACCTCCGGTGACGTCACGCTGCATGTGCCGCGACTCAAGGGCGTTTCTTTTGAGACAGCCATCATTGAGCGTTACCGCCGTCGAGAGAGCAGCGTGGAAGAGGCTCTCATCGAAATGTACTTAGCCGGTGTCTCGGTACGCCGCGTGGAGGACATTACGGAGGCTCTGTGGGGCAGCAAGGTATCTCCTTCCACCATTAGCGAACTCAATAAGAAAGCCTACGTCCACATTGAGGATTGGAGAAACCGCCCGCTGCAAGGCGGGAAGTATCCTTATGTGTATGTGGATGGCATCTACCTGCGGCGCAACTGGGGTGGAGAGTACGAAAGTGTCGCGATTCTGGTTGCAATTGCGGTGAATGAGGACGGATACCGTGAGGTTTTGGGCGCTGCGGAGGGTATGAAAGAGGATAAGGGCAGTTGGGTCAGCTTCTTCCAGTGGCTCCGTGGACGCGGGCTGGATGGAGTGAAACTCATTGTTGGAGACAAATGCCTGGGAATGTTGGAAGCCGTGGGAGAGGTGTTCCCGGATGCTAAATACCAGCGCTGCACAGTTCACTTCTACCGTAATGTGTTTTCAGTTGTGCCTCGTTCCAAGGTGAAACTGGTGGCCAAGATGCTCAAGGCAATCCACGCCCAGGAGAGCAAGAAGGCTGCCCGTGAAAAGGCGAAGGCCGTGGTTGCCGAGCTGAGGGAAATGAAGCTAAAGGAGGCAGCTAAAAAGGTGGAGAATAGTGTTGAGGAGACTCTGACTTACTGCGATTTCCCCTATGAGCACTGGACTCGGATCCGCACCAACAATGTCATTGAGCGGCTCAACCGGGAAATCCGCCGCCGCACCCGTGTGGTGGGGACCTTCCCGGATGGAAACTCCGCCCTCATGCTGGTCTGTGCCCGGCTTCGCCACGTAGCCGGTACCCAGTGGGGCAATAAGAAGTACATGAACATGAAACACTTAGAGGAAGTCTGTCAAGACGCCTCTATTGCCGGCTAATTTCATTCAGCCGGAGTCTGCAAACTAATTTGCGCATAACTCTTGACGGTACCTCTCAAGAGTTTTCGGTGTTATTAATTTCTAAATGAAAAAGCTGTATTCTCAGAGAAAAGTTTTTCGGATTTCAGCGGGAAACCTCCACACTGGAACGCAAAAGTCCCGTTCAGCACAAGACTGAACGGGACTTTCTGTCAAATTTTATTTTGCATGGCCACTATCACTTGCTAGTTGCACTTTTTTGCATAGGTCTTCATTTTTTTGGGAGAAAAACATCTGCTTTTGAAGCGCAAAAATCCAACAGTGCCCTGTAACATATGGTCGCCAGTGTCACAATATTCTCGCGTCATATATGATACTCTATTTTTTCATGAAAAATCTTCTTTGCTCGTTTAACAAGCGAAGTTGCGCAGCAAAAAATATTATGATTAAAAATATATAATAGGCTTATAAGTTAGCCTATTATGGCAGGCATTTCAACATTAAAATGTTTTTGCATTGTATATGCTTATTTCTCGCCGCCCCACGTTCCTCAGCATCATCTGCCGTTCCGTTTACTTATTGTTGGACATCATTTGCAAGATGTTCATCTGCACTTCAAACGTCTGACGATGCTTTTGGGCAACGGTATCCAGAATCAGGCCAATGGCAAAAGAAAGCAGTGCCGACAGTACCAAGAAGCCAGATACGATCAATGTAGGAATTCTGGGAACAAGTCCTGTTACTATATATTCATGGAAGACTGGCACGAATAGAATCAACGCGACCGCTGTCAGCAACGCGGCAATGATTCCAAAGAACGGCAAAGGCTTGTAATCCTTGAACAGCCGGGCAATAGTTTTCAGCACCTTAAAGCCATCGGCGAATGTGTTCAGTTTGGATTTGCTCCCTTCAGGTCGGTCTCTGTAACTAACAGGTATGGAGATCAGTGCCAGATTGTTATCCAGCGCATGGATCGTCATTTCTGTCTCGATTTCAAACCCTTTGGACATAATAGGGAATCCCTTGACAAATGCAGGGCTGAACGCACGATAACCAGTCATGATATCGGTCACATTCCCATCGAAGAAACTGTTCACCAGTTTTCTCACCATAACATTACCGGTATTGTGGAATGGACGCTTGTTCTCTGTAAAATATGTAGAGGACAATCGGTCACCAATGACCATGTCATATCCATCAATAAGGACCTTATCCACCATTTCCTGGGCGTTTTCAGGCGGATAGGTGTCATCGCCATCGACCATCAGGTAACAGTCCGCGTTAATGTCGCGGAACATGCTACGAATCACATTCCCTTTTCCCTGACGGTGCTCATAGCGAACGATGGCACCGGCAGCTCGAGCGATTTCATCGGTTCCGTCGCTAGAATTATTGTCATATACATAAATGTCCGCTTCCGGAAGGACTGCCCGGTAATCTGTAATTACCTTTGCAATAGTTTGGCTCTCATTATAGCAGGGAATCAAGACTGCGATTTTGCTCAATTCATATCACTCCATTTTATCTGTAAAATAAACCTTTTCAATTATCGGTAGAACGGGAAATCCGGCTGCATCTTTATTGTAACCGTTATTCCTGCATACTACCCTCTAGCTTGTAAAAATCTGCTCGTCCTTCGTTACCCACATATGCATACTTAATGATAGTTTCTGCTCCGGCGTCATTAAGGAGATCAGAGTAGGTTTTTGTATCACTGTCATTCCAATATACGACTAGCACATCATAGCCCTCATTCATGAGTTTTTTCATATTCTCACTCGATGAATTTGTAGAGAACGCGACATGATTATTCGTAATGTAGTTAAATCCGCTCATGAAGCCCCATTCCGGGAATAGATAGATTTCTTTTTCGCCTTTTTCAAAATTTTCCAGTGCGTCGTCAGCAAGCTTGTTGATTTGGCTTGTGTAAAATCCGTTTCCCCCGGTCACTTCAATCTCATTTAGAATCATAAAGCGATCATTCAAAAAAAGAAGTGAAAGCACTACGCAACACAGTACACATACAGTCTGTGTTCCTTTTTTTACCTGTCGAATTTCAAGAATTCTTCCTGTAATCCAAGACGTTGTTTCCGCCAACTCCAAAGTTCCCGCAAAAAGCATCAAAAAGCAGATCGGAACAAAATGCTGCGTTTGCATTCTGGTAATCATAGGAATGCAACAGCACAAATATGCTATAATGACCACCAGATACTTCCATGCAGATGTGGTTTTCCTGAATTCTTTATCTATCGCAAATTGCAATAACAAGTTGAGCATCCAGTTGGTTAGAGGTCTGCTTTTGAAGAAGATCCGGTCCAGTTTCGTCGCTCGCCTACGGCTCTCTCCTAGACTGGGCCGGATCGCGGCGTCAAACAGTAAATATCCGGTCCATTTCTGCCTCAAATGCTTCATCCGGAGTACGATACCCCAGGACCTTTCGCGGAAGACCGTTGGCCCACAGCTCCACACCCAGGATTGTATCTTCATCGTAACTGTCGACTCTCTTTCCCTTTGGCAG
>JAQXGE010000029.1 GCA_029006135.1 Oscillospiraceae bacterium
GCGCCCCCTGGACCCCACGAATAAGGATGAAAATTTGAAAATTCACCCCAAAGTCTACGACCGGACAGACTTTGGGACGGATTTTAAAATTTTCGATTGAATAACCGCCCCGCTTTTTGCGGGACGGTTCCTGACGTGAGACAAACGCACTCCTGTTAACAACAGAAAGATTCGGCAGTTACTCTCCACACGCCGCTGCGGCGGCAGACCTTATACAGAGGAACATTTTCGCCTTTTCCCATAAAATTTCCCATAAAAATCCCGGCCTCCCTTATTCAGGAAAGCCGGGCTTGATTTGATTAAATAATTTTGCAGTGCCTTTCCGCTCAGCGGGAAAGACCCAATGAGGAATTATTCCTCGTCATCCCCCGCATCTTGGGCGGCGGCATCATCCGCTGCTTCCGCTGCTTCAATCGCTTCGACCTCCTCAGCGGAAGGCTCCGCCTCGCCCTCATCCTCGGGCTTGGCGGTCTCGGCGTTGGCATCGCGGTCTACGCGGGCCAGAACGGCAACCTTGTCGCCTCCGGCCAGACGCATCACCCGCACGCCGCTGCCGTAGCGGGACTGTACGTTGATGTCATCGGCGTGCAGACGGATGAGAATACCGTCCTGACTGATGAGAATCAGGTCATCGGTATCATCCACAATCTTGATGCCTGCCACGCCGCCGCGGGAATAGTTGCGGATGCCAAGACCACCGCGCTTGGTGATGCGGTAATCATCAATCAGGCTGCGGCGGCCCTTGCCGTCCTCCGAGACGGTCAGCACGGTTGCGCCGGGACGGCAGACGCCCACGCCGACAACATAATCGCCCTCGCGCAGGCGGATAACCCGCACGCCGTGACCGGTGCGGCCCATCGAGCGGGCGCCCGACTCGCTGAAATGGATGGCGGCGCCGTCATGGGTCGCCACAATCAGTTCGTCCTCGCCGCCCGTGAGATGGCTCCAAACCAGTTCATCGTCCTCATTGAGGGCAATGGCGTTGAGGCCGCCCTTGCGGATGTTGCGGAACTGGGACAGCGGTGTGCGCTTGATCAGGCCCTGACGGGTGACCATTGTGATATAGCTGTTCTCCACGTCCAGATTGGCGGGCTGGCGCATCATGATGGTGACCTTCTCGCCCTCCTGAAGCTGGAGCAGGTTTGCAATATGGGTGCCCTTGGCGGTGCGGCTGCCCTCCGCGACCTGATAGCCCTTGAGCCGGAACACACGTCCCTTGTTGGTCATAAAGAGCATATAGTCGTGGGTAGAACCGATGAACAACTCCTCGGTGAAGTCGTTGTCCTTCTGGGTCATGCCGGCCACGCCGCGCCCGCCGCGGTTCTGTGCGGTGTAGGTGTCGGCGGAGGTGCGCTTGATGTAGCCCTCGTGGGTGAGGGTGAACACGCAGGTCTCCTCGGGGATGAGGTCCTCAATGTCCACCTCGCCGGAAACGGCCTCAATGGAGGTGCGGCGGTCATCGCCGTACTTTTCCGCAAGCGCCAGCAAATCCTCCTTGACGATGGACATCGTGTGGCTGTCACTCGCAAGAATATCCTTGTAATCGTCAATGGACGCGCGCAGCTGGCCGAGTTCCTCATCAATCTTGAGGATTTCAAGTCCGGCCAGACGGCCCAGCTGAAGTTTGACAATGGCATCGGCCTGAGGATCATCAAAGCCGAACTTTTCCATAATGGCGGCTTTGGCCTCGGACACGCCGCCGCGGCAGGCGCGGATTGTCGCAATAATATCGTCCACGATGTCCACGGCGCGGCGCAGGCCTTCGAGGATATGTGCGCGGTCCTGTGCCTTTTTGAGTTCATAGGCGGTGCGGCGGCGGATGACCTGGAACTGGAAGTCCAGATACCGCTGCATCATCGTCTTGAGGCTCATGATTTTGGGCACACCGTCATCCAGTGCAAGCATAATGACGCCCACGGTGTCCTGCAGCTGGGTATAGCGGTAGAGCTGGTTGAGCACAACCTGCGGGTTGGCGTCCTTCTTGACCTCCACCACAATCTTCATGCCGGTACGGCTCGAGGAGAGGTCGTTGAGGTCGCTGATGCCCTCGATGCGCTTGTCCTTGACAAGGTCGCCGATAGATTCCAGCAGCCGGGTCTTGTTGACCATGTAAGGGATTTCGGTGATGACAATCTCAAAGCGGCCGTTTTTCTTCTCGACAATCTCGGCGCGGCCGCGCAGCGTGATTTTACCGCGGCCTGTCGCATAGGCGGCGCGGATGCCGCTGCGGCCCATGATGATGCCGCCGGTCGGGAAATCAGGGCCTTTGACATAGTCCATCAGCCCCGCAAGGTCAATTTCGGGGTTATCAATGAGGGCTACCATGCCGTTGACAATCTCGCGCAGGTTATGCGGCGGGATGTTGGTCGCCATGCCGACCGCAATACCCTGACTGCCGTTGACGAGCAGGTTCGGGAAGCGGGAAGGCAGAACATGGGGTTCCTTTTTGGTTTCGTCAAAGTTGGGGTCCCAGTCCACGGTGTCCTTTTCAATGTCAGTGAGCATCTCACAGGCAATTTTGGACATACGGGCCTCGGTGTAACGGTAGGCAGCCGGGGGGTCACCGTCAACGGAGCCGAAGTTGCCCTGGCCGTCCACGAGCGGATAGCGCAGACTGAAATCCTGTGCAAGACGAACCATCGCATCGTAGACAGAAGCATCACCGTGCGGGTGATACGAACCGAGAACGGCACCGACAGTGTCCGCGGATTTGCGATACGGATGGCTCGGGTCATTGCCGCGCTCGTGCATCGTGTAGAGGATGCGGCGGTGTACGGGCTTGAGGCCGTCCCGCACATCCGGCAATGCGCGCGAGACAATAACCGACATGGAATAATCAAGGAACGCGGTTTCAATCTCGTCCTTGACATCCCGCACAATGACCTTCGTTCCCGAACCGGGAACCATGATAACATTTTCTTCCATTCACATTCACCTTTGTTTTACCGAGGATTTTATCATGATATTGGGCAAGTAAGCGGATGTTATAAGTTTATCTTAGAGTAAAAGTAGTAAAAGCCTTAGATTTACAGCAGGACGTTTATCTTATAGAGATACGTTTGTCTTACGAAATTTTTCTTTTTTTCAGCAGATTGTGTATCTCACATTTTGACCCGTCCCGCCAAAGCGGGGCGGTCTTAAATCGAAATTTTGAAAATTCGTCCCAAAGACTGTCCGGTTGTAGTCTTTGGGGTGAATTTTCAAAATTTCATACCTCTTTGGGGGTCCAGGGGGGCAGGCCCCCCTGGCCGCGGGTTCGCTGCATCGGAACAGCGAGACTTTTCTGGTTACTCTTTTGGTCACAAAAGAGTAACGCCCGCGGCAGCGATAGTTATAAAAGATAAACGGCAGTTGGCCATTAGGTTATCAGTCCCTCAGTCAAATCCTCGTTCCTCGGATTTGCCAGCTCCCCTTACACAGGGGAGCCAATCTCTATTCCCGTTATCGCCAGTAAATTTTGAGGCTTCTGATTTCCTAATACACTCTCGCCGAGCCAATTTGCTGCGGTAAATCCGGTCATCCTCTACACAAGGGGAGCCTTATCTCTACTCCCACTACCCCCAAATCTTTTGGCAGGCTATTCTCTCACCTGAGATGGAATGAGTTTTTATCAAATCTCATTCCATTACACATCCAGCTTGGCATACTTTGCGTTCTTCTCAATGAACTGTTTGCGCGGTTCGACCTGCTCGCCCATGAGGATGCTGAACGCCTCATCGGCGCGCTCGGCGTCCTCAATCTTAATCTGGACAATCACGCGGTTGGCCGGGTTCATCGTCGTTTCCCACAGCTGGTCGGGGTTCATCTCACCAAGACCTTTGTAGCGGTTGACCTTGGCGCCCGGCATCTGGGCCGAGAGAATCTTCATTTCCTCGTCATTGTAGGCATATTTGACGGTGCCGCCCTTCTGCAGCTTGAACAGCGGCGGCTGTGCCACATAGACATACCCGTTCTCAATCAGCGGACGCATATACCTAAAGAAGAAGGTCAGCATCAGCGTGCAGATGTGGGAACCGTCAACGTCGGCATCGGCCATGATGAAGATTTTGTGGTACCGCAGCTTGCTGATGTCAAACTCGTCACCAATGCCGGTGCCCAGCGCGGTCACAACCGGCATCAGCTTGTCATTGCCGTAAATGCGGTCGGCGCGGGCTTTCTCAACGTTGAGCATCTTGCCCCAAAGCGGCAGAATGGCCTGAATGTTGGAGTCACGTCCCTGCTTGGCGGAGCCGCCTGCAGAGTCGCCCTCGACGATGAAAATTTCGGTCTTGGAGGGGTCTTTTTCGTGGCAGTCCGCCAGCTTGCCGGGCATCCGGTTATTTTCCAGCGCACTCTTGCGGCGCACAAGGTCGCGGGCCTTTTTGGCGGCGGCACGCGCGCGCGCGGCCTGGGTGACCTTCTCAAAAATGACCTTGGCCACGGCCGGGTTCTCCTCAAAGAACTCGGTCAGCTTGTTGTAGACAATGCCGGAAACCAGCGTCTTGATATAGGTGTTGCCGAGCTTTGCCTTGGTCTGGCCCTCAAACTGTGCTTCCTGCAATTTGACGCTCACAACGGCAATCAGGCCCTCGCGCACGTCACTGCCCTGCCAGTTGTCGTCCTTATCCTTGAGGTAGCCCTTCGCACGGCCGAACTCGTTGAACACGCGGGTCAGCGCGGTTTTGAGGCCCTCCTCATGGGTGCCGCCCTCGGGGGTGTGGACGTTGTTGGCAAAGGAGAGAACCAGCTCATTGAAGCTGTCACAGTACTGCAAAGCGACTTCCGCCACAGCGCCGTTGGCCTCGCCCTTCATATAGATGACCTGAGGATGGAGCGGCGCAAGGTCGCGCTTTTCGTGCAGATACTGCACAAAGCTGCGGATGCCGCCCTCATAGCACATGGATTCGCGGGGCATGACGCCCTCGTTCTTCTCGATGCTCTCGGGGCGCTCATCGGTCAGCGTGATGCGCACGCCCGCATTGAGGAAGCTCTCCTCCCGCAGACGCTTGAGCAGAATATCATAATCATAGACCGTTGTCTCGGTGAACATGACGGGGTCCGGCTTGAAGGTGACCGTTGTGCCGGTCGAAGCGGCAGGCCCAATCTTTTTGAGGTCGCCGTCCGGCTTGCCGCGGCTGAACCGCTGCTCGTACTCGCCGCCGTCACGGCGCACCCGGACAACCAGCCACTCACTCAGCGCGTTGACAACGCTCGCGCCGACACCGTGCAGACCGCCGGCCACCTTGTAGCCGGAATCCTCGCCGCCGAACTTGCCGCCGGCGTGCAGCACCGTGTAGACGACTGTCACGGCCGGGATGCCCATCTTGGGCTGAATGTCCACCGGAATGCCGCGTCCGTTGTCGCTGACTTCGATGATGTTGTCCGGCTTGATGGTCACTTCAATGTGGGTGCAGTAACCGGCAAGGGCCTCGTCAATGGCGTTGTCCACAATTTCGTAGACAAGGTGATGCAGGCCGGACGGACCGGTGGAGCCGATATACATACCGGGGCGCTTGCGCACCGCCTCCAGTCCTTCCAGAACCTGAATCTGCGCACCGCCATACTCATGATCGGTCGCCGTCTCGCGGTTGGTTTCGGTGATGATTTCTTCTGCCATGAAATGCTTTTCCTCCATTCTCTTGGGTACAAAGAGGGATATATGAATTATATTGTATATTTTTTTGCGGTAATACGAGTTTTTATAGGATATTTTACCGTGTGAAGGGCTGTTTAGTAACGATTTGTCCTGCGGATAATTTTATTGGAGTAAAACTCCCTAAATTTAAGAACTTTAGCGGGAGCAGAGATAAAGCCTCCCCTGTGTAAGGATTTGCCGTGCGGTGGGGATTTACTGGAGAGTATCACTTGAAATTTTATAACTTTTGCGGGATCTGAGAAAAGGCTCCCCTGTGTAAGGGGAGCTGTCGGCGAGAGCCGACTGAGGGACTGAAAGCCTAACGTCAGAAGACACTATAAAATACAAACGGTAGTTTGCCGCAAGGTTATCAGTCCCTCCGTCTCGGCGTCGCCGAGCCAATTTGCTGCGGCAAATCCGGTCGCGGCTCTGACAGTCCACCGGACTGTCATTCACTACCGCTCCTTCGCTTCGCTCACCCCTTACACAGGGGAGGCTTTTCTCTACTCCCATTAATGAACTATTTTCCCATCCATCTCATTTTCCCATTGCCTTCTTTACAATCCCATCTATATATTCGCACACGCCATCAAAATTTTCATTGACCTCATTGTTGGGGATGCGAACAACGGTCAGGCCGTAGCCTTTCAAAAAGTCGGTTCTCTGCTCGTCTTTTTGCAGTTTGGGCGTTTCAAAATGCTGTGAGCCGTCAAGTTCCAGTACCAGTTTTGCCTGCGCACAGTAAAAGTCCGCAATGTATTTTCCCAAAACCTTCTGGCGGCTGAACCGCACGGGGTAGCTTTTCAGGTAATCATACCAAAGATGCCGTTCCTCTTTGGTCATCTCATTCCGCAGCTTTTTTGCCGCCGGAATGAGATTTTTGTTGTACTTTGACTCCATCCCTTATCCCCCAATATCAAACTTCGCCGCGCGGGCGCGTAAGGTCGAGGTTGATATCTGGGTGATATAGACCGTTGTCTCGGGGAAGTCCGTGACCACAAAACTTTTCGGCATATTGCCGCTGATATCCACCACCGCGCCCTCCTGTTCGGCACGGCGCAGAAACTCATCGGTAATCTTGGGTTTCTGCCCGGCATCGGTGGCTGTATCCAGGTCAAAGACACCGATAATGTCCCCGGTGTTGATGAGAAAGTCCTGTCCTGCGTGCAGATACATGGCGTTTTCCTCTCCTTGTCCGGAAATTTGTCTGACCTGTTTGGATTATTCTTCGTTTAAGGCATGACAAGATTCGTTCGGGTCGCTCACGGTCCCGCCCTTGACAAAGATCAGTTTGCCGTTGGTTCTGGCAAACGCGGCGGAATCGCAGGTCGTCACAAAGGTCTGCTTGTCCTCAATGCGGGTTAAAAGATAGGTCTGACGAGCATCATCCAGTTCGCTGAGCACATCGTCGAGCAGCATCACCGGATGTTCCCCCAAAACCTCGCCGGCCACGCTGGCCTCAGCCAGTTTCATGCTCAGCACGGCGCTGCGCTGCTGGCCCTGACTGCCGTAGATTTTTCCGGGCTGACCGTCAATGAGAATGTCCAAATCCTCCCTGTGCGGTCCCGTCAGGCAGAACCCCGCGCGCAGTTCGGCGCTGCGCATCTCGCTGAGTTTGGCGGCCAGGCTCTCCGTGCTGCCCGGCTCACAGCAGGGGCAGTAGCGAAGTTCCAGCGTCTCGGCCCCGCGGGAGATATCCCGGTAATTGGCCGCCGCGGCCGGCGCAAGCCGATCAAGGTACTCCGCTCTGCGCCGCATGACCTCGCTTCCGCAGGAAGCCATCGCTTCATTGTACGTTTCGAGCAGCATATCCGCGCCGGGGGTGATATCGTAGGCTTTTAGGAGCGCGTTTTTCTGCGCCACAACCCGCAGATACCGCCGCGATGCAGCCAAATATCCCGGATACAGCTGGCACAAGGCGGAATCCAAAAACCGCCGCCGCCCTTCCGGCCCGCCCTTGACCAGGCTCAGATGGTTGGGGTCAAAGGCCACTGCCGTGAAGGTCCCCGCAATAGAAGCCGCCCGCCCCCGGTCGGCGCCGTTGAGGCGCACCGTACGTCCCGGGCGCTGGGTGCCCTTGGCCCCCACCGTTAAGCGGGCTTCCTGGTCGCGGCCCCCTGCGTTGAACTGCGCTTCCAGAACGGAAAAATCCGCGCCGCGCCGAATCAGTTCGGCGTCCTTTGCGCCGCGGAAGCTTTTTCCGCCCGTCAGCAGCCAGATGGCCTCAAGCAGATTGGTTTTGCCCTGCCCGTTTGCCCCGCACAGAACGGTCAGCTGCGGGGCGGGGCAAAGTTCGGCGTGCTCCATGTTGCGGTAATCCGTGACGCACAGCCGGTCCAGCCGCATCAGTTGCCCTCCGCGATGCGGACCTTTCGCCCGTCCAGTTCAATCACATCGCCGGGCACGCATTTTTTGCCGCGCATCGTGCACGGCTCGCCGTTGAGCAGCACTTCCCCGCCCTGAATCAGTTCCTTGGCCTCGCCGCCCGTCTCACACAGG
>JAQXGE010000030.1 GCA_029006135.1 Oscillospiraceae bacterium
TGCCGTCAACTGCCATGTATCTTTTATAGCATCCGCTGCCGCAGGCGGTACTCTTTTGTGACCAAACGAGTACCCAGAAAAGTCTCGCTGTTCCGATGCAGCGAACCCCGGCTCGGGGGGCCGGTCCCCCGAGACCCCCAAAGAGGTATGAAAATTTGAAAATTCACCCCAAAGTCCACAACCGGACGGACTTTGGGACGAATTTTCAAATTTTCGATTAAATAACCGCCCCGCTGTCTGCGGGACGGTTCCTGACGTAAGATGAACATACTTCTAAAATTTTTGCTTGTTTATGGGATTAGAGATAAAGCCTCCCCTTGAAGCAAGGAGAGGTGGCTCGCGCAGCGAGACGGAAGGGATTTAAGCCTTGCGGATAACTGCCATTTATCTTTAATAACATCCGCCGCGAGCGGCTCAGTGAAGCGCAACCGGCGAAGTCGGCTCTTGGCGCGGAACTGAGCTGTCAGCGCAGCGAGACGGAGGGACTGAAAACCTTTCGGCTAACTGCCGCTTATCTTTCATAACTCCCGCCAGAAAACTCCGGGAATCGGATCATGTTCAGCCGTGCTGAATCTCTGCCTTTGGCGGCGTATCCTTCAAATTTTCCTTCTTACTATATACTATACACAATCGAGGCTATTTTATGGACTGTCTGGGAAATTATGATGTCATTGTAATCGGCGCGGGCCATGCGGGGATTGAGGCGGGGCACGCGGCGGCGGTGCTCGGGGCAAAGACCGCGGTCTTTACACTGACGCTGGATTTTATCGGCAACATGCCCTGCAACCCCTCCATCGGCGGAACGGCCAAAGGCCATCTCGTCCGTGAGGTGGATGCTCTGGGCGGGCTGATGGGGCTTGCCGCCGATGCCACCTTCTTGCAGAGCAAGATGCTCAACCGCGGCAAAGGTCCCGCGGTCCACAGTCTGCGCGTTCAGACTGACCGCAAGCGCTACCACATCTGGATGAAGCACGCGCTGGAAATGACCCCCAATCTCGAACTGCATCAGGGCGAGATTGTCGGGCTGGATGTCCGCGACGGCCATGTCTGCGGCGTTTTCACGAGCCTGAACGCCTATTACACCTGCAAATGCGTGGTCATTGCGACCGGCACAACGCTGGGCGGGCGCATCTTTGTCGGTGAGGCGCACTATGACGGCGGCCCGGACGGTCAGCACGCTGCAACGGCGCTGACCCGCGACCTTGTCGCGAAAGGCTTCCCGCTGCGGCGGTTCAAGACCGGCACCCCTGCGCGCGTTCATCGGCGCAGCATTGACTTCTCTCAGCTCGAGCGCCAGCCCGGCGACCCCGATGAGCTTCTTCAGCCGTTCAGCTTCATGACCCACACGGTCATGCACAACAAAGTAGACTGCTACACCGCCTACACCAACCCCGAGACCCACCGCGTTATCTTAGAAAACCTGCACCGCTCCCCGCTCTACGGCGGGGACATTCAGGGCGTTGGTCCGCGCTACTGCCCCTCCATTGAGGATAAGGTTGTCCGCTTTAAGGACAAGGACCGCCACCCTGTCTTTGTCGAGCCGTGCGGCGAGGACACCGAGGAGATGTATCTTCAGGGCCTGAGCTCCTCCCTGCCTGAGAGCGTCCAGAACGAAATGCTCCACACCATCAAGGGGTTTGAGCATCTTGAGATTATGCGTCCCGCCTACGCCATTGAATATGACTGTGTGGACCCGACCAGCCTTCTGCCGACTCTTGAGAGCAAAGTTGTGCGCGGAGTCTACGGCGCGGGGCAGTTCAACGGCACCTCCGGCTACGAGGAAGCCGCCGCGCAGGGGCTTTTGGCGGGGCTTAACGCCGCGCGCCATGCGCTGGGGCTTTCGGAACTTGTGCTGGCACGCCACACCTCCTACCTCGGCACCCTCGTGGATGACCTTGTGACCAAAGGCGTGATGGACCCCTACCGCATGATGACGAGCCGCAGTGAATACCGGCTGAGTCTGCGGCAGGACAACGCCGATGAGCGCCTGACCCCCATCGGCCGGGAATACGGGCTGGTGGATGATGCCCGCTGGGCGGCCTTCACGGCGGACCAGGACATCAAAAACGCCGAGGTCCGCCGCCTTGAGACAACGCGCGTTCCACTTGCTCAGCTTAAAGAAGTTGCAGCGGACGAGGAGCGCGCCGCAATCGGGGACAACGGCGGAACGGCGGCGGAACTTCTGCGCCGCCCCGGCGTTCACTATGAACTCATTGCTCGCGTCATCGGGCGCGGCGAGGGCGTGACGCCCGCCATGGCACAGCGCATTGAGACCGAGTTCCGCTACGCCGGGTACATTGCCCGCGAACAGCGAACCATCCGGGACGTGCAGCGGCACGAGAATATCCGGATTCCTGATGATTTTGACTATGCACCGCTCGAAACGCTGACCCTTGAAGCACGGGAAAAGCTTGCAAAGATTCGCCCCCGCACATTAGCGCAGGCCGGGCGCATCCCCGGTGTCAGCCCCAGCGATGTGGCACAGCTTTCCGTTGCGCTGCTCAAGCGCGCCCGCGAGGAAGGAGAAACTCATGATTGACAAGAACCGTCTGGCCGAAAAATGTTTCACGTGGAACATTCAGCTTACCGGCACCCAGCTGGATTTACTGGACCGCTACGCGCAGATGCTCGTGGACTACAACCAGAAAGTCAACCTGACCGCCATCACAAGCCCCGAGGGGATTGAGGACCGCCACTTTGCCGACAGTCTGCTCTTTGCCGCCCAGCCCGAGGTGGCCGGCCGGATGGTGGATGTCGGCACCGGCGCGGGGTTCCCCGGTGTTGTCGCAAAGATTTATAAGCCCGACCTCGAACTGACGCTGATGGAACCGACCGGTAAGCGGGTGGAGTTCCTCAAGTACCTCTGTGCGGAACTGGGGCTGACCGGCGTGGAGTTTGCCAAGGAGCGCGCCGAGGAAGCCGCCCGCAAAGTCTGGCGCGAGCAGTTCGACATTGCCAGCGCGCGGGCCGTTGCGGCTCTGCCAGTCCTGTGCGAATACTGCCTGCCGCTCGTGAAAGTCGGCGGACATTTCATTGCGATGAAAGGCCCCGATGCCGATGCAGAGCGCACGGCGGCAAAGCGAGCGCTCAAACTGCTCGGCGGCGAATATGCCGAGACGCGCGCATTCACCCTGCCCGACAGCAGTGAGCGCCGGCTCGTTGTCTGCCGCAAAACCGCCCCGACCCCGTCTGTTTACCCCCGCAACGGCGGTAAAATCGCCAAAAGCCCTCTGTGAGGGGTTGATAAGGATTACCCCAAGCCGCTTTCCCGATGAAGGGAAGGCGGCTTTTTTGCATGGCGCGGCTATGATAAGCAAAAAGTGATATTAAAAGATGAATGGCAGGGGAGGGGATAAGGGTTACATCCCTCCCATCTCGGCTGCGCCGAGCCACCTCAGTTCCGCGCCAAGAGCCGCCTACGGCAGCGGATGCTATGAAAGATAAACGGCAGATTACGGGAAGGCTTAAATCCCTTCCGTCACGCTGCGCGAGCCACCTCCCCTTGCTTCAAGGGGAGGCTTGTCTCTAATCCCATTAACAGCACAAATTTAACATGAGTACGTTTACCCTATAGAACGAACCGTCCCGCAGACAGCGGGGCGGTTATTTAAACGAAAATAATGAAATCCGTCCCAAGTCCTGTCCGGTCGTAGGACTTGGGGTGGATTTCATTATTTTCATCCTTATTCGTGGGGTCCAGGGGGCGTAGCTCCCTGGCCGCGGGTCTTTTTTGCCTGCGCGGCTATGACGCGCAACGGCGCAAAGCGCCGTGCAAAAAACTCTTCGCGCAGCGATTGTTCCGAAATTGGTGTCCCGCCATGGCGGGACATTTGGCGTTGCAGAACTTAATCTTATTGCCGAGACTTTTCTGGGTACTCTTTTGGTCACAAAAGAGTACCGCCCGCGGCAGCGGATGTGATAAAAGATAAACGGCAGTTAGTGGCAAGGCTTAAATTCCCTCAGTCAGCTCTCGCTGACAGCTCCCCTTGCTTCAAGGGGAGCCTTTTCTCTATTTCCCACAAGGCTCTGACAGTCCACCGGACTGTCATTCACTCCCGCTCCTTCGCTTCGCTCACCCCTTGCTTCAAGGCAAGGCTTGTCTCTAATCCCATTAACATCCAAATACATTTGCCAACTTCTCACAAAGCACTCAAAAACCGGCAAATTCATGAAACCGATGCCCAAATTGTTCCACGGGGAACATTTTGGGCAACTTTTTCTCTCTTTGGCTCTTTTTATTATCCCCCAACTATGCTATAATTGAAAAAGACGTAAAACAGGAGGGGATAACAGCATGGCAAAAGTCGTTGCAATCGCAAATCAGAAAGGCGGCGTGGGCAAAACCACGACCTGCGTCAACCTTTCGTCCTGTGTTGCGGCGCTGGGCAAAAAGGTGCTGGTGGTGGATTTGGACCCGCAGGGCAACACCACCTCGGGCTATGGCGTGGCGAAGAAAAACGCCGAGTCCAACATCTATACCTGCCTGATTGATGACGATGATGTGCGCGAGGCCATCGTTCACACCAAGTTCAACGCCGACCTCATCCCCTCCAACACACAGCTTGCGGGCGCCGTGGTGGAACTGGTTGAACTGCCGCGGCGGGAAAACCGCCTGCGCAGCGTGCTTGCGCCGGTCGTTCCGCTGTATGACTATATTTTCATCGACTGCCCGCCCTCGCTGGATTTGCTGGCCGTCAATGCCCTTTGTGCCTGTGACACGGTTCTGATCCCCATTCAGTGCGAATACTACGCGCTGGAAGGCCTGTCCGAGCTGATGAACACCCTCAAGATTGTGCGCAAAAAGTATAACCGGTACCTGGACATTGAGGGTGTTGTGTTCACGATGTACTCCGGCCGGTTCAACCTCACCATGCAGGTCGTAGCGCAGGTCAAAAAATATTACGGTGATAAGGTTTATAAGACCGTGATTCCGCGCACCGTGCGCCTGAGCGAAGCACCGAGCTACGGGATGCCCATCAACTTCTATGAGCCGAACGGCAAGGGAAGCGAAGCCTATATGGCGATGGCGCGGGAATTTTTGCAGAACAACGAGCGGGATTAACCCCCGCCTGTGAGGAGGGAAGTGACAAAGAATGGCAAAACGCAAGCTGGGCGGTCTGGGCAAAGGCCTTGACAGCCTGTTTGAGGACCTGCCGTCCGAGGACGGCAGTGAGAGCGATGTGACGCGGCTTCCGCTGCGGGAGATTGAACCTGACCCCGACCAGCCGCGCAAGAACTTTGATGAGGAGGCGCTGGCGGCGCTGTCCGCCAGCATTGCGGAGAATGGCCTGCTTCAGCCCATCGCGGTGCGGCCCAAAAAGGCCGGGCCGGGGTATATCATCATCGCGGGGGAGCGCCGCTGGCGCGCCGCGCGGATGGCAGGGCTTGAGGAAGTGCCGGTGCTTGTCAAGGAAGTGACCGATGAGCAGGCCGCCGCCCTCGCACTGATTGAAAATCTCCAGCGTGAGGACCTTGACCCCATCGAAGTGGCCGAGGGCTGCCGCCAGCTGATTGACCGCTACGGTCTGACGCAGGAGGAGGCCGCGCGCCGATTGGGCAAGAGCCGCAGTGCGATTGCGAACTCGATGCGCCTGCTCAGTCTGCCGGACGATGTCCGCGAGCAGGTCCGCACGGGGGAACTCAGCGCCGGACACGCCAAGGCAATCTTGGGGCTTTCGAGTGAGGAACAGATGATTGCCGCCGCTGACCAGGTGACGGCAAAAGGGCTGAACGTCCGGCAGACCGAATCGCTCTGCCGCAAGATTTCCCGCCCGCCGAAACCGCCGAAACCCACGGACTCCTTCACGCGCCCCGTGCTTGCCGCTGAGGTGGAAGCCGCCCTGCGTGAGGTCACGGGCAGTGAGGTTCGGGTGGATTACAAGGACGGCAAGGGAACCCTGCACATCTCGTTCTACTCCGATGATCAGCTCAAACAGTTTGCCGGTCTGCTCGGTCAGTATGACCCCGATGCCGGCAAGGAATGACGGCATTTGGGGCAGGGAAGTGCTCAAGCCCCTGCCCCGCACGGCATTTTGCTCCGCAAAGGCCGGCGAAAGCCGTCTGTGATTTTGTTTTTCTCTGAAAAAGAACCATAGAGGAAAGGATTTGGAACCATGTTAGACATTCGTTTTGTTCGCGAGCATCCCGATGAGGTCAAAGAAAACATCAAAAAGAAGTTCCAGGACGAAAAACTGCCCTTAGTGGACGAGGTTATCGCGCTGGATGCGGAGTACCGCGCCGCCATCGGCGAGGGCGATACGCTGCGTGCCAACCGCAATAAGCTGTCCAAGCAGATTGGTGTGCTGATGGGTCAGGCCAAGAAGGACCCCTCCAAGGCCGCCGAGGCAGAGGAAATCAAGGCGCAGGTCACGGCACAGGCTGACCGGCTCAAGGAACTGGAAGCCCGTGAGGCGGAACTTCAGGAAAAGATCAAGCAGATCATGTACACGATCCCGCAGATGATCGACCCCAGCGTTCCCATCGGCCCGGATGACTCCTGCAATGTCGAGGTTCAGCGCTTCGGCGAGCCGGTCGTGCCGGATTATCCCATCCCGTACCATGTGGACATCATGGAGAGCTTTGACGGCATCGACCTGGATGCCGCCGGCCGCGTGGCAGGCAACGGCTTCTATTACCTGATGGGCGACATTGCCCGTCTGCATGAGGCGGTTCTGGCCTACGCGCGCGATTTCATGATTGATAAGGGCTTCACCTATGTGATTCCGCCTTTCATGATTCACGGCAATGTTGTGCAGGGCGTTATGTCCTTCCCCGAAATGGACGCAATGATGTACAAGATTGAGGGCGAGGACCTCTACCTCATCGGCACCTCGGAGCACTCCATGATTGGCCGCTTCATTGACCAGACGATTGACGGCGCCAAACTGCCGCTGACGCTGACGAGCTATTCCCCCTGCTTCCGCAAGGAGAAGGGCGCACACGGCATTGAGGAGCGCGGTGTCTACCGCATCCATCAGTTCGAGAAGCAGGAGATGATTGTCGTCTGCAAGCCCGAGGACAGCATGAAGTGGTATGACAATCTCTGGCACAACTCGGTTGAGCTGTTCCGTTCTCTCGAGATTCCCGTCCGTCAGCTGGAGTGCTGCTCGGGCGACCTGGCCGATTTGAAGGTCAAGAGCTGCGACATTGAGGCATGGAGCCCGCGTCAGCAGAAGTATTTTGAGGTCTGCAGCTGCTCCAACCTCGGTGATGCCCAGGCACGCCGCCTGCGCATCCGCTACAAGGACGAGAACGGCAAGACCCAGCTTGCCCACACGCTCAACAACACCTGCGTGGCCCCGCCGCGTATGCTGATTGCCTTCCTGGAGAACCATCTCCAGGCCGATGGCACCGTGACCATCCCCGAAGTCCTGCGTCCCTACATGGGCGGCAAGGCCCTGCTTGTGCCCAAAGACAAAAAGCAGTAAGATAATATGCTGAAACAGCCGGCCCCACCAAGGTGGGGCCGGTTTTTCGCTGCGCGAAGGCAAGATAGCCCCTGCGGAACGCAAGTGAGGTTCCGATAAACAGACAGCAAAACTTTCCTCCGTTAATGGGATTAGAGACTGCCTCCCCTGTGTAAGGGGAGGTGGCAAATCCGAGGAACGAGGATTTGACGGAGGGACTGTCAACCTTTCCGCCAACTGCCGTTTGTCTTTTA
>JAQXGE010000031.1 GCA_029006135.1 Oscillospiraceae bacterium
ATGGACCCCCACCCCTCTGAGTGGATTCCCCAGCTGAGCGAGAACATCCAGAAGGCCGGTACCGCCAAAAAGATTGATACCATTGCCGGTGCCACCTACGCTTCCAACGACGCCCGCGCTCTGATGGAAGCCATCGAGGCCAACGGTAAGCCCGGCGAGACCATCCAGGTCGCTGCTGCTGAATAATCAGGGCTGACGCTTCACAAAACTGCATCATGCAAAATACCGGGAACCGCAAGGTTCCCGGTATTTTTGTTTATCTTTTCAGTCTATTTTCTTCCGTCTTTTGAATGTCTCTTTGAAATGTTTCTCCGCATCACTTCCGGCAGGAAAAAGCATTCAGCCAAGCCGTCAATGACAGCTGTTGGAGAAAAGGTCTTTCATTTTCAAATTCCTATCCTCCCCTGCCATCCCGCAAACCCGCAGGAATAAGATGCTCCGTACATTTATCTGTCTGTTATCCGACCGCGAAAAACAGCAAATACCCCGCCGTGCAAAAACACAGCGGGGTATTTTCATTGACTCAATGCCAAATTCGCAGCGAAATCAGATGATTAGGCAGCGGTCTTGGTGCAGTACATGAAGTACTTGTAGCCGAACGCGTTGGAGTACATACCGGACACGTTGGACTTCATCATGTAGGGGTCATTGTAGTAGTACAGAGGAACGATGGCGTAGGTCTCCATCAGCATATCCTCGGCCTCGTGCAGCATGTTGGCACGCTTTGCGAAGTCGGTCTCGGACTTGATGGAAGCAACCAGTTCGTCGTACTTGTTCCAATCCTGAGGTGCGTAGCTGGGAACAGTGCCGGCCTTGCCGGTAGCGGGATCGCGGCCGAACTGCACATCGTTGTTGCCGGAGTTGGTGATCCACATCTCGATCATGTTGATGGGGTCATCGAAGTCGGCCAGCCAGCCGTTACGGGCAACGTCAAAGTTGCCGGCCTTACGGTCGTTCAGGAAGACCTTCCAGTCCTCAGCCTGAATGTCAACGTTGATGCCGATGACAGCCATATCCTGCTGCAGAGCAGCAGCAACGGCCTCATTGCCGGCGCCGGAGTTGGTCAGGTAGGTGAAGGACAGCGGGGTCTCATCGCTGAGCATGCCGTCATCGGTGAACTTGTAGCCGGCGCTCTCGAGCAGCTCGATAGCTTCAGCAACGTTGTCATCATAGGCATCCTCGGAAGGATCGAAGTAGCCCAGAGCGTCCGCATTGGGGTAGGTGTAATCGGCGGTGTTCTGACGGAACTCAGCGCCGTTGCCATCGCTCATGGCCGGGGGAATGAAGGTGTTGGCCGGAGTCTGATCAGTCTGGCCGATGTTGTCGCAGATGTACTGACGGTCAACCAGCAGGTTGATGGCCTTACGCATTGCGTTGGCCTGCTCGGGAGTCTTGCCCTCGAACAGGGTGGAGTTGACGTTGAAGCACATATAGTAGGTGCCAAGGTTGTCCAGAACCTGGAACTCGGGGTTGATGCCCTTCAGGTTGGGAATCTCATCGGTGGGAACGCTGTCGATGAAGTCCAGGTTGCCGGCGTTGTAGGCGGCGTAGAAGGCAGCCTCATCGTTGCTCAGCATGAAGTTAAGGGTCTCGAGAGTGACGTTCTCAGCATCATAGTAGTTGGGGTTCTTGGTGTAGACCATGCTCTCGTCATGCTTCCACTCGGTGCAGGTGAAGGCGCCGTTGCAGACAAAGCCGGCCTCAGCAGCCCAAGCGCCCGGGTTCTCACCGTTCGGGTCAGCAGCCTCAACGGAAGCCTGCGGAACGGGGAAGAAGGTCGGGAAGGCGCACAGGGACAGGAAGTAGGGGCAGGGAGTCTCGATGGTAACGGTCAGGGTGTTATCATCGACAGCCTCAACATTGAGCAGGATGTCGTTGTTGGCCATAGCCTCGTTGGCAGCAGCCTCATCGACATAGCTGCCGTCCGCGTTGCTGTCCAGCGCGGGGTTCTTGGCGATCAGGCCATCGAACAGGTAGCCGTAGTCAGAAGCGGTCAGCGGGTTGGCAGCACGGTTCCAGCTGTAAACGAAGTCGCCGGCGGTGACGGGGGTGCCGTCGCTCCACAGGCTGTCACGCAGATGGAAGGTGTAGGTCAGCTTATCATCGCTGACATCGTAACTCTCAGCCACGCCGGGGACGATGTTGCCGTTCTCATCGTAGGTCAGCAGACCAACGAAGGAGTTGACGGCCAGGCAGGCGCCATCGACGGTGGTGTTCAGAGCGGGGTCCAGGTGTTCAGGCTCGGAAGCCAGGCACAGATACATTGCACTTGTATCGGTGTTCAGCTTGGTGCCCGTTGCCTCAGCGGTGGATTCGCTGGAGGCAGATTCGGTCGTAGAGGCTGCTTCGGAGCTGGCAGTGCTGGAAGCGGAAGAACCGCAGGCAGCAAGGCTCAGCACCATGGCAGCAGCCAGTACGGATGCCATGAGCTTTTTCATTGTTACTTTCCTCCTAAAAAATCTATAAGTATCCCACGGCGCGAGGAATCCCGCGCCGTGGAAAACTTCCCTGTTAGGTACCGCCATTATAAGGTTTCAAACAGCGGTTTTCAAGAAAAAAAGTTAAGCTGTTTTCTTTCAGTTACCATTTTTGGTGCAAGCGCCAAAAACGAGGACACGATTTTTTTGACGATTGTGCATTTTTTCCTGCCGTTCAGTGCAGTGCATTCTTACTTATTCCAGCAGGCAACAAAGTGACCGTCACCGCGGTCCTTCAGCGGAGGCATTTCCTGCGCGCACTGCTCGGTTGCATAGCGGCAGCGGGTGCGGAAGGGGCAGCCGCTCGGCATATGCAGCGGGGAGGGCACATCACCCTCCAGCACAATGCGCTTGGACTTGCGGGCCGTCTCAGGGTCCGGAATGGGCACAGCGGAGAGCAGGCTCTGGGTGTAGGGATGGATGGGATTATTGTTCAGTTCATCGGAGTCCGCCAGCTCCATCATTTTGCCCAGGTACATAACGGCAATGCGGTCACTGATATGCTGCACAACCAGCAGGTCATGCGCAATAAAGAGGTAGGCAACGCCGAGTTTTTCCTGAAGGGCCTCGAACATATTGACGACCTGCGCCTGAATGGAAACGTCCAGTGCGGAGACCGGCTCATCGCAGACGATGAACTTGGGGTTGACCGCCAGTGCGCGGGCGATGCCGATACGCTGACGCTGACCGCCCGAGAACTCATGCGGGTAACGCATGGCGTGCTCGGCATTAAGGCCAACCAGTTCCATCAGTTCCATGACGCGCTCACGGCGCTCTTTGGGGTTCTTGCAGAGCTTATGGACATCCAAAGGCTCACCGATAATATCCTCAACCGTCATACGGGGGTTCAAAGAGGAATACGGATCCTGGAAAACCATCTGCATCTGCTTGCGGTAAGGCAGCATATTGACGCTGACCTTTTTGCCGAGGATGGGTTTGCCGTTGGCATCCACCTTGAGGCGGCCGTTCTCATCGTACTGCTCGCCGCTGTCATAGAGCACCTCACCGTCAAAGGTGATGCGTCCGCCGGTGGGCTTATAAAGCTGAAGCAGCGTGCGGCCAACGGTAGTTTTGCCGCAGCCGGACTCACCGACAAGGCCCAGCGTCTCGCCGGGGCGGATAGCGAAAGAGACATCGTCCACAGCCTTGAGGGGGATGGTTTTGCCAAAGCCCGAACGGACGGAGAAATATTCTTTCAGGTGCTCAACCTGAACAAGGTATTCGCTGTTTGCCATCTTATTTCCCCTCCTTGGCATTTTTGACATTCATCCAGCAGGATGCGTGATGGGTCTCGCTGACCTCAAGTTCCTCCGGCTGCTCACGCAGGCAGATTTTCATTGCGGAATCGCAGCGCGGGCAGAAAGCGCAGCCCTTGGGCAGGTCCAGCATATTGATGGGCGTGCCGCCGATAGGAATCAGGCGCTCGTTCATGTTCTGGGTGGAAGGGATGCTGCGCAGCAGGCCCTTGGTGTACTCGTGGGCGGGGCGGTAGAAGATATCGTCCGCCGTACCGCGCTCGCAGACGCGGCCGCCGTACATGACCATAATCTCATCGCACATAGAAGCAATAACGCCCAGGTCATGGGTAACGATGATAATCGCCATGCCCATCTTCTTCTGCAGATCCTGCATCAGTTCAAGAATCTGCGCCTGAATGGTCACGTCCAGCGCGGTGGTTGGCTCGTCCGCGATGAGGATATCCGGCTCACAGGCCAATGCCATGGCAATCATGACACGCTGGCGCATACCGCCGGACAGCTCATAGGGGTACTGCTTGATGCGCTTTTCCGGCTCGTTGATGCCAACGAGGGTGAGCATCTCAATTGCGCGTGCCTTGGCCTGTTCCTTGTTGCGGTTGGTGTGCAGCAGGATGGCTTCCATCAGCTGGTTGCCGATTGTGAAAAGCGGGTTCAGGCTGGTCATGGGGTCCTGGAAGATGATGGAGCAGCACTTGCCGCGGAAGGCCTGCATCTGCTTCTCGTTCCATTTGGTGATGTCCTGACCCTTGTAGAGAACCTGACCGCCGGTGATGCTGCCGTTCTCGGACAGAATCTGCATAATGGAGTAGGCCGTAACGGACTTGCCGGAGCCGGACTCGCCCACGATGCCGAGGATTTTGCCGGGTTCAAGGTTGAAAGACACACCGTTGACAGCGCGCACCACACCGCCCTGATCGGTGGAGAAGGTGGTGTGCAGGTCTTTAACCTCAAGGATATATTTGGATTCGTTCTTTACTTCACTCATGATTCCGGCCCTCCTTAGCGCTTGAGTTTCGGGTCGAAGGCATCACGCAGACCATCGCCGAGCAGGTTGAATGCCAGAACGATGATGCAGATGACCGCTGCCGGGAAAATCAGCTTATAGGGATAGCTGAGCAGTCCGTCGCGGGCCTCGTTGGCCAGAGAGCCGAGAGAAGGCATGGGAACCTTGACGCCGATGCCGAGGAAGGACAGGTAGCTCTCGGTGAAGATTGCGGACGGAATCTGCAGAGCGGTGGAGATGATAATAACGGACAGGCAGTTGGGCAGGATGTGCTTGCGCAGAATCCGGCCGCTGGAGGTGCCGATGGCACGCGCTGCGAGAACATACTCGTTCTGCTTGATGGTCAGAATCTGACCGCGCACCAGACGGGCCATGCCCACCCAGTACAGCAAACCAAAGACGAGGAACAGCGCAATCATATTGGCGCCGATGGACTGAAGGAACGGCACACTGTCAATGACAGGCTTAAGGGTCTGGTTCAGAACAACGGAGAGCAGAATGACCATCAGCGTATCCGGCAGACTGTATATAATATCCACTATACGCATCATAATCATATCCACCATGCCGCCGCACCAGCCCGCAACGGAGCCGTACAGCAAGCCGATGCACAGAACCATGATGGAAGCCACAAGGCCGACAGTAAGAGAAACGCGAGTGCCGTAGATAACGCGGATGAAGTAGTCACGGCACAGGCTGTCCGTGCCCATGACATGGGGGAACAGTTTTTCGCCGGTTTCCTCCATGTACGCAATCTCGCGCTCGGAGTAGGTGAAGGGAGCCAGGTTGGCAGCAGTCTTATCGCGCTTGCCGTCCACCTTAATGATATCGGAATAACCGTAAGGAATAATCATCGGCAGAACGATGATTGCAACGACCAGCACAACCAGCACAATCAAGCTGGCCATGGCGAGTTTGTTGCGGGCCAGGCGGCGGCAGCCATCCTTGAAGAAGGTGACGCTTTCGCCCATGACCTCCTGCTGCTTCTTTTCTTCGCCGGAGGCGGGTTCAAAGTCCTCCGTGCTAAACTTGGAAAGATCGATCTGTGCCGAGAGGGGATTCTTCTTCGGCATCCCGTTTTCTTCGTAAGACATTGTTTTCCGCCTCCTTTACTCAAGCTCAATGCGGGGATCGATGGCCTTATAGACCAGGTCGGTAATCAGGTTTGCCGCAACCATCAGGCAGCTCAGGAAGATGGTAGTCGCCATGATCATGGGATAATCCTGGTTCTGAATACTGCTGACGAACTTGCCGCCCAAACCGCCGATGGTGAAGATGCTCTCCACAACCATCGAGCCGGTGATGATGCCCGCAATCATGGGACCAACGTAGGTTACAACGGGGATCAGTGCGTTGCGAAGTGCGTGCTTAAAAATCACTTTGTACTGGGGAACGCCCTTGGCGCGGGCGGTGCGGACATAGTCCTGACCCAGTGCGTCCAGCATACTGGTCTTGGTCAGACGGGTGATGTACGCCATCGGGTAGGTGCACAGTGCAATGATTGGCAGAACATAGTTCGGGTTGGTGGGGCTCCACGCAGGCACCCACTGGAGTTCCAGACAGAATACCAGAAGCAATAGTGTGGCCAGAACAAAGCTGGGCACGCCGGTGCAGAGCGTGGTAAAGAATATGATGACGCGGTCCGGCCACTTGTTTCGGTTCAGCGCCGCAATACTTCCGAGCGTCAAGCCGAGAACGATGGCGATCAACGCCGCAGACAGACCAAGCTTGGCAGAAATCGGGAAGCTGCCCGAGATGGTATCCCAGACATCACGGCCGGTCTTGGTGGAAATACCCCAGTCGCCGTGGAGAATGTTCTTCATATAAAGAACATACTGTTCGCCGAGGGGTTTGTCGAGGTTGTAGCGCTTTTCAAGCACTGCCTGGACTTCGGGACTGGTGGCCTTTTCTTTTGAGAAGGGGCCGCCGGGAATTGCGTTCATCGAAAAGAATGTGATCAGGCTGACAATGATAACGGTGACGAATGCCAGCAGAACACGTTTTACGACATAACGAGACACGGTGTTTCACTCTCCTTTTTGTAGGGGTGCGGCTTTAATTATCGGACTGCCGCCGTCCGTTATAGCATGGTGATTGGTGTCTTTCCCGCACGGCGGGGGTTTTCTTTCTGGTGCACGATTGTTTTTCTCGCGCGGACAGGCAAACATACAAAAAAGGCGGTGACGCTCTCACAAGCGCCACCGCTCGAGCCATCCAAAAGAATTTAAAGCTAATATATCACAAAATGATAAAAATGTCAAATCTAAACGAATAAAAATAAGCCGGAAAGATATGCAGCTTTCCCTGCTTTCCCCTTTGCCGCGTTCAGTCCTGCATTTTTCTGACAAAAGTTTGAAAAAAGGTGTTGACAAACCCGTTCTGTGCGGCTATAATAATTAAGCGTTGAGGGCAGCCCCCGCGGGTGACCTTCAAGATATTGGGGATTTGCATAATGGTAGTGCGACGGACTCTGACTCCGTTTGTGGGAGTTCGATTCTCTCATCCCCAACCAACCGCAGCAGCCTGGCTGCTGCGGATTTTTTTCGGGGTGTAGCGCAGTTGGTAGCGCGCTTGGTTCGGGACCAAGAGGCCGTGGGTTCGAATCCCGTCACTCCGACCAAAAAGCCGATACCGTCTAAGGACGGTATCGGCTTTTTCGATTTCGAAGGAGTGACGGGATTCGAAAGCCCGGTCCGAGCAGAGCGAGGGTAAGGAACAGTCCAGTGGACTGTTCCTTAGGGCGTGGGAGAATCCCATTACATTCAGGCGCACCCGGTACGGGTGTGAATGAATGTAATCCTCACTCGGCAGACGCTCTCCCCTATCAGCACAGCCCCGATACCGTCTAAGGACGGTATCGGCTTTTTCGATTTCGAAGGAGTGACGGGATTCGAAAGCCCGGCCCGAGCAAAGCGAGGGTAAGGAACAGTCTGGTGGACTGTTCCTTAGGGCGTGGGAGAATCCCTTTGTATTCAGGTGCACTCAGTATAGGCGTAGATAAGTGCAAAGTTTGTTTGATAGCCAAATCCTATAATTGCACGCCGTCCAATATTAATTGATAATCAAGGAGAGAAAATTTGTGATTTTTGCAAAATTTCTTGCCTTGGTTTTCTCCTATAACAAAGCCCCCGTACAGTAGCGTAAAACGCACACTGCGCGGGGGGAAAGTTTTTAATGCTTTGCTAAGGGGTTTCAGATATTTTCGCAGTAGCGGTGCAGGATTGCTGCGGCCTGGCTGCGCACGGCATTGCCGGCGGGGTCAAGGAAGAACTTACCGTCATCGGTGGGTTTTCCACCAATCAGTCCCTCGGCGTTTGCCCAGGCAAAGGCATCCTTAGCCCAGGAATGAACTTGTTCACAGTCGGTAAAGCTATCCAGGGAGGCGCTTGCAGAGGTATCCTTGCCATTGTACTGTGCATAGCGATACATCATGACAGCCATCTGTTCGCGGGTGATGGGGTCATTGGTACCGAACTGGTCAGTGCCGGCATAGCCGGTCACAATGCCGTTTTCGCTTGCCCAAATCACAGCATCGGTGTACCAGCTGTCATTCTCAACATCCGAAAACTTGTTCGCTTCACTGACTTCAGGGCAGCCCGACATCCGGTAAAGAATGGTCACGACCATTGCGCGGCTGGTGGGTGCATCCGGTTCAAAGCAGGTTTCTCCCTCTGCGTTGGGAATACCATTCATCAGGTTGTGCTCAGATACATACAGCGCATCCTCATAGAACCAGTCATCTTTGCTTACATCGGGGAAAGGATTGACCTTTCGGGCAATCGCAGTGATCGTAACATCTTCATCTGGCATGATCATTGTGCTGCTTACAGCAGACGAGTCTTCAATTTTTGCAGCGGCACTTGTTGTTTCCCAGCGCAGGAACTCATAGCCATCCGGCACATACGCATTCAGCTCAATCGTTTCACCGGCACAAGCGGTGATTTCTGTGGAAAGTTTCCCATCTTTCTGGAAGTAGCCGGAGTTGATTTTCACCGAATGGCTTGCAAGATTTTCCATACTGTCATAGTTGCACGCCACATCAGCACTGCTTGCGGAATTGATGAGGCAGTAGTCGTCTGTCATGTTCTCTTCGGGAACGTCCATGAGATATTCTGCGCCGTCAGTCAGCGGAACATCATAATAATTGACTGTTCTGCTGATGTTTTCGTTCTCGTCAAACTCGGTGATGGTGATATCCATATTACCGGAGTCGGTGCCGGCATATTCCAGACGATACTCTGCATTGTCATAGAGGCGAATTATTTTTTGATCCCCCTCAACGCCAATCATGATACTGTCCGCATCGCAGAAGACACGTCCGTCCACGACCGAAGCCACAACGTTGTCAGAGGAATCATACACATAGACATTAACCGGGCAGGCAACTACAAAGCTCTTGACCGTCTTGACATCATTCCCTCCGCGCAGCAGCTGGTCAAACACTTCATAGAGGCCCGTCTCGGGATAGTCGGTTTTCAGACCATCAATCCAGTCGGTTTCCGCGTGAAAATAACTGTCCGCATAGTAATTCTGCCGGTGCTCAAGGGATTTTTTCAGCGCTGCGTGATCTTTGACTCCAAAGAATTGGGCAACCTTGCTGAAAGTGGCATCATCAATCACATCAATGTATTTGCCGGCCGTTTTGCAGTCGACATCCCTCAAGTTGAACGCCAGCTGCATTCCGGCCAGGTAGGCAGTTGCCCGCTCCGAAGATTGATTCGAATTAAAGTCAAGCTTCAGCTCCTCATAGACGCGGTCAATTGTCGATTCAATATTGGTGATGTAATTCATCTTGAGGTATTGCTCAGAAGTGTCATCTGTGCTGAAAAGCTGATTGGAGATTGTCTCACCGGCCTTATACCCGATTTGAAGAACTGCAACTTCCGGGCAGGCGGTTTTGATTTTATTTGTGACGGATTTCCACAGCTTTTCCTTGATAAGATATTCTACACCGGCTTTTCCAAGCATGTAGATGCCTCGCCCAATTATCTGATCAGATAACTCATCGCAGCCATCAGTTATCATATCCAGGCACATCTTGAACGCCAGTGTCTTTTCGCTTGTTGCACCATACACCTCATAGCACAGGTTATACGCACGCGACAGCACTTCGATCATCGCGTCACTTATATCGACCAGAGCATAACACGCCCCACAATATTCTTTATAATCCTCTATCGAACTGACCACTTTTAGCCCGGTCGAAAAATACTTGAACGCCTTGTTCAGCTGCGCCAAGTCGGTCTGTTCCTGTTTAAATATCTTATCGATATATTTTTGAATATCGGTGGGGTCATCGGTGATGTATGCGAGAAATTGCTCATTGTCGTTCAGGTCGATTCCCTTGTCTGCCTTAATGGCTGCGCATACATTGGAGATAAGCGTTTTGGACAGCTTGATACCGTCCTCCACCTCATCGGCAATAAAATCTTCCGAAACAGACATTTCCAGTGCATCCAGAATCAGCGCACAATATACATCCTGTTCTTTAACTGAGAGATTGTAAATTGAAGTTGGGTCATCGAGGGCGTCAAACACTGCCGAAAAAGCCCGCCATGCGCTCAGTGCAAGTTCGCCGGAATCGCTCATCTGATCAACTAAAATTTTGCTGGGCGTGTCCTCATCCAGTACATCTGCGATGTCTTTTGCGGAGTCTTTGTCCGAAGACAGCCACTGAGCGTGGTAGATTGCAGCTTTAAAGTGATTTGGGTCGGTGGGGTAGTAGAAACCATCCACCCGGATAAGGGGCATATAGCTTGTGCTGCCTGCCGTGAAGTAAACGATCTGGTGGTCCAGGTATCGGGATACCTCATCTGCAAAGGACAGGTCGGTCAGGGGATTTGTGGGATAGGTTTTCCCGTCAATTTCCGCATGGCCGGTGTCGGGATCCCAGTCGTCCAGGACACCATGGTTTTCCTCCAGCGGCACAAGGCTCAGCACCTCGCCGTTCAGGGTATGATACAGCACTTCCCGCCCCTTGTACCCGTCCCAAAGAAGAGCAGAGTCGGACGGTCTGGGATAAACCGTTTCGTCAATGGTCAGGCTGGATTCATCAATATCCGACAGCGTACCGATTTGAGACACAACAGGCTGAATGCTTGTGATTTGCAAAATATTTTCCGTATCCGTTTCCACAAGGGCATACTTGCCAACCAGTGTTTCCGGAGTGGCCCCATCTGCGTATACTGTACTTTCCGTCACGCTGTACGCAAGGCCTTCATCCAGAGTAAGCTTCTGTGCCGTTTCATCCCACTGGCTTACATAATAGAGCCGTGAAGCACTCACCGGCTCCTGCGGACCGGTGCTGTTGTAATGCCAGGTGGCGTTCAAAAGTGGGCTGTTGTAACGCCCACTGGAAATATTATCACGATCAGTCTCCGTTCCGGAATAATAAACATCCTTAAGGGCATTGCAATATTCAAATGCGGACTCCCCAATGGAAGTTACACTTTTGGGAATAAAAATCTTTGTAAGATTGTCGCAACCAGTAAAAGTTTCCTTTCCGATACTGGTTACACCATCTGGGATATCAATAAAAGCCAGGGAACGACAATAATAAAAAGCCTTCACACCGATGCTCGTCACATTGTCTGGAATATCTATCAAGGTGAGAGAACTGCAACCATCGAATGTGCAATTCCCAATGCTGGTCACTTTGTCCGGGATATCAATGGTGGTCAGGGCGGCGCAGCCCTTAAATGACCATTCACCAAGAGATTCAAGAGCGTCGGGAAGGGTGATATTCGATAATGCAGAACACCAACAAAAAGCTGTTTTCCCAATACTGGTTACAGAATCCGGAATGTCAATGGAAATCAGCGCGGAGCAGCCGTAGAAGGCTTCGTCGCCAATCATTTCAAGAGTGTCCGGAAGAGCAATGCTTTTCAATGCTGTACAGTCTTGAAAGGTAGAGCTTTCAACATTAGTAATGCCGGCAGGAATAATGATAGAGGTCAGAGCTGCGCAGTCAGCAAAAGCAGAGTACCCAATCGATTGGAGGGAGTCCGGAAGGGAGACACTTTCCAATGCAGAACAGTTAGAGAAAGCATCGTGACCAATACAGATTACATTGTTTGGGACATAAGCAGCAGTTAGGGAAATGCAGTCATAAAAAGCCCATTCTCCAATTGATTCAAGAGTTACTGGCAGGGTAATGGTTTCCAACACAGAGCAGCTATCGAAGGCATAATCACAGATAGAAGTTGTCCCCTCCTCCATGACTACAGTCTTGATTGACTTTTTGTAACTTGACCACCCGTGCGACGTCATTTCCCCCGTTCCGGAAATGGTCAGCGTACCGGCATCGTCCAGTGTCCAGGTCAGGTTGTCGCCGCAAGTGCCACTGGCAACGATACTGCTTCCGTCCGCATAAAAGGTCGGAACGTCGTTTGCTGCGGATAGCCCTCCCTCACTGGCATCCGGAGTGGGAGACGGCGTTTCTTCGGCGGTGGTTTTTTCATCTGTTTCGTTTGCGGAGTCAGCCGCTACTTTTGCAGACGGAAGGATAAATTCCGCATCTTCCGGTTGCTCCGGCTCGGCCGTTTCCGATTGGACCGTCTCCTGCGCAGTGATGGGCGCTGTTTCCTCCGCATACACGGCGGGAGCAAACATTGAAATGGAAATAGACATGGCAAGAACGGCCGCAATTTGTCTTTTCATGATTTCTTCTCCTTGTCATTTTGGGTTATGCCAAAAGTGGACAGGCTGATTTTTGTCTGTTCCGCTCTGAACATACAGAATTTTTGATTCATCCTTTGGGCGGGCGCCGGATTTCTTGTCCTGCAAGTACGGCATAGCAGTTTCGATGTCAAATGCCATGTTGTAATTGTAGCAGGGTTAAGAATTTTTTTCAATAAAAAATGATAACCAAGGCGAGAAAATTTGTGATTTTTGCAAAATTTCTTGCCTTGGTTTTCTCCTATAACAAAGCCCCCGTACAGTGGCGTAAAACGCACACTGCGCGGGGGAAAGTTTTTAATGGTCTGCTAAGGGGATTCAGATGTTTTCGCAGTAGCGGTGCAGGATTGCTGCGGCCTGGCTGCGCACGGCATTGCCGGCGGGGTCAAGGAAGAATGTGCCGTCATCGTTGGGCTTGCCGCCAATCAGTCCCTCGGCGTTTGCCCAGGCAAAAGCATCCTTAGCCCAGGAATGAACTTGTTCACAGTCGGTAAAGCTATCCAGGGAGGCGCTTGCAGAGGTATCTTTGCCATTGTACTGCGCATAGCGATACATCATGACAGCCATCTGTTCGCGGGTGATGGGGTCATTGGTACCGAACTGGTCAGTGCCGGCATAGCCGGTCACAATGCCGTTTTCGCTTGCCCAGATGACTGCATCAGTATACCAGCTGTCATTCTCGACATCCGAGAAGTTGTTCGATTCACTCACTTCAGGACAGCCCGACATCCGGTAAAGAATGGTCACGACCATGGCGCGGCTGGTGGGTGCATCCGGTTCAAAGCAGGTTTTTCCCTCTGCGTTGGGAATGCCGTTCATCAGATTATTCTTATAAACATACAGAGCATCTTCATAGAACCAGTCGTCTTTGCTTACATCGGGGAAAGGATTAGTATCCGGCGTGGCGGTGGGCTCCGGCGTAGCGGTGGGTTCCGGCGTAGCGGTAGGCGCCGGTGTAGCGGTAGGCTCCGGTGTAGCGGTAGGCTCCGGTGTAGCGGTAGGCTTCGGTGTCGCGGTGGGCTCCGGTGCGGCGGTAGGCTTCGGTGTCGCGGTGGGCTCCGGTGCGGCGGTAGGCTTCGGTGTCGCGGTGGGCTCCGGCGCGGCGGTGGGCTCTGGCGTGGCGATGGGCTCTGGCGTGGCGGTGAGCTCCGGCTTGGCGGTGGGCTCCGGCTTTACATTAAAGTGCTTGATTGCGTATATCAAAGGCTTGTTGCAATCTTCGTAATTATTAATGTTAATCCTATTCCACTCTTTCTCTGTGCCGGTAAAATTGATATTGGTAAGTGCGCGACAACCGTCAAAGGCAAATCGTTCTACAGAAGTCACCGTCTTCGGGATGGTAACGTTTCTAAGGTTGGTACAATAGCGGAAAGCAAACTCCGGAATGCTTTCAATACCTTCTGGGATGGAAAGTTCGGATAGTGCGGAGCAACCATAGAAAGCATATTTTCCAACTTCTTTCAGATTATAAGGAAGGCGCAGACTCGTAAGATTGGTGCAACCTGAAAAAGCTGCATCAGCAATATAAGTCACACCGTTAGGAATCGAATATTGGTTTTCTGCTCTCCCTACGGGATAAAAGACCAGCGTCTTTCCCATCTTGTCATAGATCACGTCATCCAGCGATTTGTAGGCAGCATTAGCAGCAGATACCGATACAGCCGACAGGCTCTCATCGTGCTGAAAAATGCTGTTTCTAAACTGTTTTAGCCCTGCGCCAAGGCTAGCAGAAGTAAGATCCGTACAGTCAGCAAATGCCGAATCCCCAATGCTCTCAACGTTGTCCGGAACCCGAACACTCTGCAGACCAGTATTCTGGAACGCGGATTTTCCAATTTCCTTTAGATTTTCCGGAAGTGTAACCTGCTTCAGAGCGCTGTTATGCCGGAACGCACCGGAACCAATTTTTGTAACATCGTCAGGCACCGTATACGAGGATGCAGTTTTATTGTCCGGATAGAAAACAAGGGCACTCCCATCTTTAGAGAACAGGATATTGTCAATGCTCTTGAAAGTGGGGTTTTCCTCCGAAACCATCAGGGTGGTAAAAGATGGCGAATCTTCGAATGCCGAACTGAACGCAGAGGTATCCTCGATTGCAACGCCGGCTCCCAAATATACTTCCGCCAACGCACTGTTATTCGAGAAAGCATGGCCTCCCAGTTCCAACACGCTTGGAATGGTCACCCTTTTCAGCGAATCGCAGCCATAAAATGCACCCCACCCGATGCTTTCCAGCGAGTTAGACAGCGTAACTTCCGTCAGGCCATCACAACTGTAAAAAGCCTCTTTCCCAATGCTTTGCAATGTATTCGGCAGGGATATTTCAACAAGATTGTTGCAGCCCGAAAATGCATAATTAGAGATGACTGTGCATCCCTCTTTAACAACCAAACTTTTGATGAGGGAATTAAACTCGTACCACGGGAAATTACTGTCCCTCTCATACATCCTCATTTTCCCTGTTCCAGAAATGGTCAGCGTACCGGTAACATCGAGTGCCCAGGTCAAATTTTCACCGCAGGTGCCGCTGGCAACGATTTTGATTCCGTCTGGCGTGGTGGTAGGCTCCGGTGTGGCGGTAGGCTCCGGTGTGGCGGTAGACTCCGGCGTGGCAGTAGGCTCCGGCGTGGCAGTAGGCTCTGGAATGGCGGTAGGGTCCGGAGCAGGCAATGGTGTATACTTAATCCAAGTGACCGTCCCACCATAATTCTGCATAACATCTTCTATCCAAGTCGCATTGTCAGCAGGATATCGTGCAGTGACACTAGTATTTTTGAAAGTGTCCTCTTCTATTGTAGGGCAGTCTCCAACAAAGGTAATTTGAATTTCGGAGCATGAACCAAATGCGTAATTTCCAAGAGATACAACATTCTCGGGAAGTGTAATTTTCCCCAGGTTATTGCAATAATAAAAAGCAAACCTTCCAATATCGGTTATAGTGTCAGGGAGAGTGATTTCACTTAGTTTAGAACAGTATTCAAATGTCATGTCCTCAATCTTGGTAAGATTCACCGGCAGATGAACGCTTGTAAGGGCGGAACACCCCATAAAAGCACCGTTTCCAATGCCGGACACGGTATCTGGAATGTCAATCACTGTCAGGGAAGAGCATCCAGAAAAAGCGTAAGCGCCTATCTCTTTGAGATTATCTGGCAAAGCAACGCTTTCCAAAGTGACACAGGAGTAAAAGGCATCGTCACCAATGCTGGTCACGCTGTCAGGAACGGCATAGGACGAATCCTTTTTCCCCGCGGGAAAAGTTTTAAGTTCGTATTCCCTTTTTTTAATTGCAAAAAGGACTCCGTCAACAGAGCAATAGTTTAGATTACATTCATCGACTTGAATCGAAGTCAAACTACTGCATCCTGCAAAAGCACTATCATTAATACTGTCCACACCGGCCGGGATGTCAATCGCGGTCAGAGAAGAGCATTCATAAAAAGCGTGATAGCCAATCTTTTTGAGATTGTCTGGCAAAGTAACGCTTTCCAAAGTGACACAGGATTCGAAGGCATAGTCACCAATACTGGTCACGCTGTCAGGAACAGTATAGGGTGAACCCTTTTTTCCTGCAGGAAAGGTTACAAGTTCAGTTTTGTTTTTTGTAAAAAGGACACCATCAACAGAGCAGTAGTTTTGATTGTTTTCATCAACCCGAATTGAAGTCAATCTGATGCAATCTTCAAACGCTCTATCTTCAATTCTGGTCACACCGCCCGGGATATCAATTGTTGTCAGCGAGGAGCATCCGTAAAAAGCAGAACTTTCAATTAATTCGAGAGTATCAGGGACTTCGATAGTTTCTAGTGCTGTGCAGGAACTAAAGGCGAACATCGAAATCGAAGTAACTCCATTTTCAATGACCACCGCCTTAATGTTCTTTTTTTCTGATAATCTGATGTCCATCCATGAGAGGTCATTTCTCCTGTTCCGGAAATGGTCAGTGTGCCGGCGCTGTCGAGCGTCCAGGTCAGGTTGTCGCCGCAGGTGCCGCTGTCAACGGTACTGTTCCCGTCCGCATAAAAGGTCGGAGCGTTGCTCACTGCGGACAAAGTTCCTTCGATGATATCCGGCGTTTCTCCTGTGGTGGGGTCATCCGTTTCGTCTGCGGAGTCAGCAGCTGCTTTTGCAGACGAAAGGATAAATTCTGCATCTTCCGGTGGGGCCGGCTCGGCCGTTTCCGATTGGACCGTTTCTGGCGCTGTGATGGGCGCTGTTTCCTTCGCATACACGGCGGGAGCAAACATTGAAATGGAAATGAACATAACAAGAGCAGCCGAAATTTGTCTTTTCATGATTTTTCCCTTTTCTTATTCGCCAACATTTAAAATGAGGGACGTCTTTTAAATGCCTTACATCAGAGCACAATTTTGGATGCGGAATTTTCAACGGGGGAAACATCCGGACGAAGATGCTGTGCTTCCCACGGAGTGTTCCATTTGGCTTCAAACTTATCCCTGTTTTCGGCAAAGAGCTTTTTGTAGTTTTCGTCCTCAAGCTTGGAGAAAGAAAGGCTCTGGAAATGATGAACGAAAGCGTCCTCCGCGATGGTGATGGAATATCCAGCCTGCTGAACGGCGCGGTTATAGTCATCGTCCTCAAACATTCCAATGCCGTACCGCTCATCCAGATCGCCGCAGGTATCAAGAACTTCGCGGGAAATCAGCGTGCAGAACATGGCAAGCATTTTTGCGCCGGGGTATTGCTGATTCATCTGCCGTGCGGTATAGCGATAGGCAAATGCATCCATTTCCTCCACACTGTGATACTGCACAGAAATCATAGCCTCATTGCCGATGCTGTTTGTCACAGCACCAACCATGCCGATGCGCCGATCATTCTCGGCATGTTTGACCATAGCAGTCATCCATCCGCGTGTGACAAGAGTGTCATTATTCAAAAGGAGAACATAGTCACCGTCCGAAGCATGAATTCCGACATTGTTGCCGCCTGCAAAGCCAAGGTTGCTGTCGTTGAGGATGACCTTGATGCGCGGGTCACCGCGGCGCTGAACTTCCCGCAGCCAGTCCCGTGTACCATCGGTGGAGAGGTTGTCAACAAGAATCACCTCGTAATTGGGATAGGCGGTTTTGTTCAGAATGCTGTCCAGACAGGCCTGATTATACTTGAGATTGTTATATGTGATGGTGATGACACTGACCTTTGGCACAATGGAGAACGCGGCGTGGGAAAATGCCTCGTACCGCTCCTGCCAGTCATTCTGACGCCCGAACTCCACGCAGGCATCCGGGCTTTCCAGCGTGTCGGTGCCGTTGAGGCAGGCCTCGACATAGTCGCCAAACGTCTTATTGTCATTGGACATATAAACGAACCGATCCCGGAAGGGCATCAGTTCGGGAATCTCAGTGGCAACAACTTTTTTCCCTGCACTCAAATATTCATAGAACTTGACCGGATTGGTTGCCTTAATGAGGTCGGTGGACGTGTCAAAAGGAATCAGGCAGACATCAAATTGTGCCAGATAGGACGGAAGCTCTTTATATAGTTTTTCACCGGTCAAAACAATATTGGGATGTTCTTTCAGATTTTCCTCCCAGTCGGTGACGGCGCCCACAATCAGCACCTCACAATCCGGGAATCGGTCGGCCAGATAGCAGACTTTTTCATAGTCAAACCAGTGCGCAATGGCCCCGTAATAGCCAATGACCTTCTTTTGGGAAGGTTTGCGCAGCTCGATAGCAGTGTGGAAATGTTCAAATTCCGTTCCGTTGCGCACAATGGCACAGTTCTGATTATACTGAATCGCAATGTCATGCAGGAACTGGGAACTTGCCACAACCATATCGCTTTGGCGAAGCAGCATTTTGCAGTTTTGAGCAAGCATATCGCTCGTTGTGCCAAGGAACCCTGTGAAGTCATCCATGTAGTCCGCTGCAAATTTAAAGCCGTACTGTTCGCGCAGATACATTACAGCATGAATCCAGTTGGGGTAGTCTGCGATGGTCAACGCATCCCTGATGCAAAAGGTGTTTGCAAGGTTATCAAGCAATGTATGCATCTGCTCCGAATCTTCGGAAAAATCCGTCTCATAAACGGACGGTTTTTTGCTGTAATGCAGGGTAACCATATACAGGTTGTCTTCCAATTCTGTCACACTGTCAGGACGATGGAAGTTGGCATTGATATAAAAGACCCGATGCCCGTTTCTGGCAAAGCGCTGAGCAAACTGCTGCGGGCGCTGATGGCGGAAATCATAGTCAATTACGCCGAACATCAGGATGTCACACTTCTGATACGGCTTGGCAAGCAAATTCTGCTGCTGTACCGTCAGGGCTTCTTCCTCAGAAGGCATGGATTGGGAAGCGGAGGAATCCAGAAGCAGCTTTTGGATGCTGCGGAAGGGATTGTAGCTGCTGTCGGATTCGGCGTCTCGATGACGGAGTTTTTGACGAACCCAGGCACGGAATGCGCGGCGCTCCTCCGGTGTTCCCTTGCGCCCCTGTCGCTGCCAGCGATGGAACAGATAGGCAATCCGGTAAACACGGCTCTGAAGGGCATCCTGAGTGATGGACCATACGCCGTTGACAAGTGTGGTGTTTTTTGTTTCCAACTCCCGGCGTGCCCGCTCACTCTCGTCCAGACGGTCTTGTACGGAGGCAAGCTGTGTCCGCAGTGTGTCCGCTTCCTCCCGGAGTGCCTGTTTGCTCTCGTTCAGACTCCCCTGCGCGGAGGCAAGCTGTGTCCGCAGTGTGTCTGCTTCACAGGTGACGGGAAAAGCAGCCGCAGCGTTTTTGGTGGGGACTCGTTCTGTGTTACCGAGATATTTATCAAGGTTGTCAAACAGCGCTTCGGCTCGGCGGCGGTAATCTTCATACGCCTGACGGTCATAACCGATCGTACTCAGCGCCTTGAGCAGTGCTGCCTCATCAATTTCTCCGGGGCCGTAAGGCAGCCGCACGCTGTTATAGCCAATCTGGTCAAGGACATGGGTAACTTTAACCTCATAGGGCGCCGGGACAAAGGGCTTGCCCATCTGCAGCGCGATGGCCATAGCATGAAAACGGGTGGTGATGAAAGCATCACATTTCCGGAATTCTTCAATATAACGGTTGACCTGTCCTTCATATGGAATGACCTTCGTCCGGGAAGAATTTTTCATCCGTGCGATGACATCTGCGGCAGCCTCAGCATCCACAGCGGAGCCGGAGGACAGGCAGAGGAATCGGGCCTCACCGTCCGCAAACCGGTCGAGATAGCAGTCGGCCGCCTGTGCGATGGTACAAAGATACCCCTGATATTCATCCTCCGAAACAGAAAGCTTGCGGCGCACGTTGATGCCAAGAATATGTCCATCCGGCCCCTGTTTGCCCGTCAGCGGTTCGGTAAAAGACATATCGGCACACAGGCGAATCTTACTGTCGCTGGAAATGGACCGAAGATAATCATAGGACGCCTGATCGCGCACAGCAACATCATCGGCAAGGCGAAGCATCTCGCAAATATCCAGATAGGTCTGCTGAGAATAGTGGTCATATAAACTGAAGCCCAGCATGGCAACGTAGCCGCCTGCCTGTTTGACGCAGCGCATATAAGACAGCCGACGCTCATAACTGCCGGTGTAATCGCCCTTGTCAGGAATGACATCCCCGCCAATCATTACATAGGCGTCAAAAAAGCCGCTGTCTTTCAGAGCTGCGCAATGCGGCAGGATGGTCAGATTGGGGATGGCGTTGGCCCAGTGCTGTACGGACTCGGGACACTTTGCAATAAAGGCAAAAAAGCGATGATGGGGGTAGCGATTTGTCAAAATGGAAATGAACAGGTCATCGCCAAAATTATGATCAAAATAGGCGTCAAGTAAAATGTTCATGCAGACAACTCCAATTTCTTTTTCGTCGGCTTTTGTTTCAGACGGGAAAGTTTATTCCTTTGCGCCGGTCAAAATGTCCGCGATCCGCTTGCTGGCCAGGCCGTCTCCATAGGGATTGGAGGCGTGGCTCATCTCTCTGTACGCATTCTCGTCTGTAAGCAGACGTTTAAATTCGTTATAGATTGTTGTTTCGTTTGTGCCTACCAGCTTGAGCGTTCCGGCTGCAATGCCTTCCGGACGTTCGGTCGTATCGCGCATGACCAGTACCGGCTTTCCGAGGCTGGGGGCTTCCTCCTGGATGCCGCCGCTGTCGGTGAGGATCAGGTAAGAGCGAGCCATGAAGTTGTGGAAATCCAGCACATCCAGCGGTTCGATAATATGGAACCGGTCATCATCGCCGAACACATCAGCTGCCGCCTGGCGCACAACAGGATTCATGTGGATGGGATAAATAACCTTGACATCCGGTGTTTCGTCCACAATGCGCTTGATTGCGCGGAACATATGGTGCATTGGCTCGCCAAGGTTTTCGCGGCGGTGAGCCGTGAGAAGAACCAGCCGGCTTCCGGCGGCCCACTCCAATTCGGGGTGGGTATAATCATCTCGTACTGTTGTTTTCAGGGCATCAATGGCGGTGTTGCCCGTCACATAGATGCTGCTGTCCGCCTTGCCTTCTTTGAGCAGGTTCTGACGGGACAGTTCGGTAGGAGCAAAATTGTAGCGCGCAACAATGCTGACCGCCTGACGGTTGAACTCTTCCGGATAAGGGGAATCAATATTGTAGGTTCGCAGCCCGGCCTCCACATGGCCAACCGGAATCTGCATATAAAAGCAAGCCAGCGCCGTGGCAAAGGTCGTTGTGGTGTCCCCGTGGACAAGCACGACATCGGGATGTTCCTGTTCCAGAACACCGCGGATTTTTTCAAGGATGTTCGTAGTCACGTCAAACAGGGTTTGGCGTTCTTTCATGATGGACAAATCATATTCCGGAACGACCTGGAAAGCCTCAAGCACCTGGTCGAGCATCTGACGATGCTGCCCTGTCACGCAGACTATCGTCTGCAGCTCGGGACGCTTTTTCAGTTCGTTGACAAGCGGGCACATTTTAATTGCTTCAGGCCGTGTGCCGAAAACAAGCATGACTTTTTTCATAAAGAATCCTCCTTTTATAGACATCCAATTCGGGGATCGTTACCAACGCAGAATCCGCCACGTTCGAGCTGTGAGGCCAAACGCTGCAAAACAGCGCAGCGGTCGGGATGGAACCGGGCGGGGAAACCACCTGTTTGCATCACCATTGCTCTTTTTACCGCGAACAAACCCAACGCAGCAGGACTTTCTCCCTCCGGCAAACGTGTATACATTTTGTCCGTTCCCCCGGAGGCGAAAATAGCTGCACAATAACGGTCATCGGAAAAATCCTGAGCAATCTG
>JAQXGE010000032.1 GCA_029006135.1 Oscillospiraceae bacterium
GGCATCCCGGACGGTGTAGAACACCTCTTTGCCGAAAAACGCCAAAAATCCCGCAATGCCGAACAGCAGGCTGATTTTCGTGGAGAAACTGCCCGTCAAAAATTCCAGCACCCAGACGGCGGCGGACGCAAGGCCCATCCACTTCATCTTGATGGGGATGATGAAGAACAGCAGCACCTGCTGATCCGGCCACATCCAGGCGTAGGCGAAGAACAGGCTCAGGAAAATGCCCGATGCACTGCCCGAGCCGGTGAGCAGGCAGCTCACCACGGCGCCTGCCATGCCGACAAGCAGATAGACCATGAAGAGGAAATCGCCCCAGGCGCGCTCGAGCGAATTGCCGACCCACCAGCGGAAATAGAGAGTCAGCAGCAGTTCAAACGCGCTCGCGATCGGCGGCACAAAGATAAACGTGACAGCCCGCCAGATCTGCCCCGTGAGCAGCCCGGTACGGCTGAGCGTAATGCCGTAGTAGAGGTTTTTGTTGATGAACATGATGATGAACCAGCAGATAATCTGACCCACCAGAATAATATTCATCAGGTTAGGGATGCTGTACCGTCCCCAGCGGCGTTCCAATTTATCAATCCAGCGCATAAGCCCCTCCATAGGTTTTCCACCGGGGCGGGGAAAGTTTTCCACATTCCGTTCCCCGGTTCTGTCTGTTTATTGTAGCATTTTCTCGGCGGGAGTTCAATATTTTGTTGTCGAAGCCCTCTCTTTTCACAGGAAAAAACAACTTTTTCGTGTAAGCTGTGGAAAACCGGCCAAGTTTTCAACGGTTTCCACAGGGTTTTCAACATTTGCACCGTGGAAAAGCAAAATACGGTTTGTAATTCCCCCTATGCCTCGATACGTTTCGTTTACAACTTTTTTGCGGGGAAAAACAAAAATTCCCCTTTCCGGCAAGCCACAAGGCATGATGCTTTGCCGGAAAGGGAAATCTTTTCTGGGTACTCTTTTGGTCACAAAAGAGTACCGCCCGCGGCAGCGAGTGCTATAAAAGATAAACGGGAGTTGGCGGCAAGGCTTAAATCCCTTCAGTCAGCTCTCGCTGACAGCTCCCCTTGCTTCAAGGGGAGCCTTTTCTCAATTTCCCGCAAGCAATTCAATACGCGCGGCAGCAATGAGCATTATTAAAAAACGCCCCGCCTGACGGCGGGGCGTTGCTATACCATACGTTTGCGTGTTCCGGCTCACTTGCCGGCCAGCAGGATGCCCAGAACGGCTTTTTCAACATGGAGGCGGTTCTCGGCCTCGCCGAAAATCTCGTCTGCGTGACCCTCAAACACCTCATCGGTGATTTCCTCGCCGCGGTGCGCGGGCAGCGGGTGCTGCACCATGCAGCCGGGCTTTGCCAGCGCCATGCGCGCGGCATCCAGCGTGTAGCCGTAGAAATCCCGCCGGCGGCGCTCGGTCTCCCTCTCCATGCCCATGCTCGTCCAGACATCGGTGAACAGCACATCCGCATCGCGCGCGGCCTCATCGGGGTCCTCAGCAAGGCGGAACTTTTCGCCGTACTGACGGGCAAAATACAGCACGTCCGCGGAGGGGCGGTAGCCTTTCGGGCAGGCCATCACCAGCGTCATGCCCATCGTCAGGCAGCCCACAATCAGGCTGTTTGCCATGTTGTAGCCATCCCCGACAAATCCGGCGCGCAGGCCCTCCAGCGTTCCATAGTGCTCCCGCACCGTCATGAGGTCGGTCAGCACCTGGAGCGGATGGGCATAGTCCGTCATGCCGGAGATAACCGGCACACCGCTGTATTTGGCGAGTGCTTCCACATCGCTCTGCTTGAACGTGCGGTAAACAATCGCGTCATAATACCGTCCGAGCACCCGCGCGGTGTCCTGAATCGGCTCCCCGCGGGCAATCTGCAGATCATCGGTGCTCAGATAGGTTCCAAGCCCGCCCATCTGGTAGATGCCAACCTCAAGGCTCGTCCGCGTGCGGGTGGAATGTTTGCCGAACATCAGCGCCACGGCCTTGCCCTGCAAATCCTTCGGGTCATTGCCCGCGCGGTGCAGGCGCTTGTATTCGTCCGCCACATCCAAGATATGGGTCATCTCGTCAGCGGTCAGATTGCTCAGTTTCAACAAATGATTCATGGCAGCCTCCGAAATCAGGCTTTTTCCAGCACGCCGGAAAGGATTTTGAGCGCGTGATCCACATCCTGCTCGCTCAGAATCAGCGGGGGCAGCAGGCGCAGGCGGTCCTTGGCGGTCAGCACAAGCAGACCGGCGTGCTCGCAGGCGGTGCGCACATCGGCGGCCTTGATGCCGTCCTCAAACGCGATGCCCACCATCAGGCCAAGGCCGGTGACCTGCTTTACATGGGGCAGCTTTTCCAGCCCGGCGCGCAGCTGCACAGCGCGGTCATTGACGTTTTTCATGAACTCATCGTCCATCGTGTCAAGCACCGCGCAGGCGCCCGCGCAGACGATCGGGTTGCCGCCGAAGGTGGACCCGTGCGAACCCGGTCCCATGACTGCGGCCACCTTGTCGGTGGTCAGCACGGCGCCGATGGGCAGACCGCCGCCAAGACCCTTGGCCAGCGTCACAATGTCGGGCTTGATGTTGTAGTGTTCGCAGGCCAGGAAGGTTCCCGTGCGGCCCACGCCGGTCTGCACCTCGTCCACGATGATCAGAATATCCCGCTCGCGGCAGAATTTTTCCACTTTTTGCAGGTAGTCGGCATCGAGCGCCACAACGCCGCCTTCGCCCTGCACCATCTCCATCATGACGGCGCAGACGGTCTCATCGGCGGCGGCTTCCAGCGCGGCAAAGTCGTTGGCGGGAACATAATCAAAGTTCTCCGGGAAGGGGCCGAAATCCTTGTGGAACACCTCCTGCCCCGTTGCCTTGAGGGTCGCCAGCGTGCGGCCGTGGAAGGAGTTGACCAGCGTCAGTACCTTGCTGCGCGCGGGGCCGTAGGTCACGGTGCTGTACTTGCGGGCGCACTTGATGGCACCCTCATTGGCCTCGGCGCCGGAATTGCCAAAGAATACCTTGTCCATACCGGTGCGGCGGCACAGGCGCTTGGCCAGTTTGCCGTCCGGAGCAGTGTAATAGAGGTTGGATGTGTGGGAGAGTTTGCCGGCCTGTTCGGTGACGGCGCTCACCCAGGCAGGGTGACAGTAGCCAAGGGAATTGACGCCGATACCGGAGGTAAAATCCAGGTACGCATTGCCCTGTGCATCATAGGCTGTCATCCCCTCGCCGCGCTCAATCACCAGCGGGCTGCGGTTGTAGGTGTGCATGATGTATTTGAGATCCCTGCGGATTACTTTTTCGGTTTGCATTGTTATTCCTCCCGGAACGGAATTTTGTCAGCGGCTGCCGCGGCGGTAGAACAGCGTACCGGAACCGCGGTCGGAGAACATCTCGAGCAGCACCGAATGCGGCACACGGCCGTCAATGATGACCGCCTCATGGACACCCTCATAGATGGCGTCCGCCATGCCCTCGATTTTTGGAATCATGCCGCCCGAAATGATGCCGTGTTCCTTGTAGCCCGCAATCTCGGAGATTTCAACCTCGGGGATGAGGGTGGATTCATCGTCCTTGTCATAGAGCAGGCCGACAATATCGGTCATCGAGACAAGTTTCTCAGCATGAAGGGCAATCGCAATGGCTGCGGCGGCGGTGTCGGCGTTGATGTTGTAGGCCGTGCCGTTTTCGTCCATGCCGACCGTTGCAATGACCGGAATGAAGCCGTCATTCAGCAGGTGTTCAATCAGGGTAGTGTCCACCTTCTCAATGTTGCCTACATAGCCCAAATCCACATCGGTCTTGCGGGAGCAGGTGATGGTGTGGCCGTCCAAGCCGCAGAGCCCGACGCCGCGCCCTTTGAGCAGGGCGACTAAGTCCTTGTTGACCTGTCCGGCCAGAACCTGCTGCACGATGCCCATCGTCTCGGCATCGGTGTAGCGCAGGCCGTTGATAAAGCACGGTTCCTTGCCCACACGCTTGAGCATCGTGTTGATGGCAGGGCCGCCGCCGTGAACCAGCACGACACGAACGCCGAGCAGCGTCAGCGTGACAAGGTCATTCATGACAGCGAGCTTCAGATCCTCGTTCACCATCGCATTGCCGCCGTACTTAATCACAAGCGTTTTGCCGTGGTATTTCTGAATATAGGGTGTTGCCTCCGAAAAAAGCAGGGCCATTTGTTCGTTCTTCATACACACTTCCCCTTCTGCCCGGCGCGGCTGTGCCGCCCGTTTGAGCCGTATCAGGTCCGGTAGTCCCCGTTGATCTTCACATAGTCATAGGTCAGATCACAGCCCCACGCCTTGGCGCTGGCAGAGCCGGAGCCGAGATCCACAAGGATCTGAATCTCTTTTTCCTTGAGGACAACGGCAGCCTCCTCCTCACTGTAAGGATGGTAGGCGGCGTTCTCACACACAAAGACCTCACCGGCGGCACTGCGCAGGCGCACCGAGGTTTTGGAGATGTCAAAATCACCCGGCGTGTAGCCGATGGCGCAGAGCACGCGGCCCCAGTTGGCATCCTCGCCGAACATGGCGGCCTTGAACAGCGTGGAATGGATGACGCTCTTGGAAACCGCACGCGCGGTATCAATATCCGGTGCGCCGGTGACAACACATTCCAGCAGCTTGGTCGCGCCCTCGCCGTCGCCGGCCAGTTCACGGCAGAGATGTTCCGCCACAGCGGTCAGGACGGTGACAAAGGTCTTGTAGTCCTCGCTGTCAATTTCCGGTGCGGCGTTGCCCGCCAGGCCGTTGGCAAGGAGCAGGACGGTATCGTTGGTGGAGGTGTCGCCGTCCACCGAAATCTGGTTGAAGGTTGCCGGCACCACGCTGGAGAGCGCTGCCTGAAGCACCGCAGGTTCCACCGCGGCGTCCGTCGTGATAAAGAGCAGCATCGTGGCCATGTTGGGGTGAATCATGCCTGAGCCTTTGGCGATGGCGCCCATGCGGCAGACCTTGCCGCCCATCATGAACTCGGCCGCAATCTCCTTGGGATGAGTGTCGGTCGTCATGATGGCCGTGGCGGCATCATGACTGCCCTGCTCCGAGGCGGCCAGCTTGGCAGCGACCTGTGGGATGCCGGCGGCAAAGGGCGCAAGGTCCATGGCCTGACCAATGACGCCGGTCGAGGAGGGCAGAACGTCCTTTGCGGGAATGCCGAGTTCTTTGGCCGCGAGTTCGCAGACATCCTCGGCAAGCTGAACGCCGTTCGGCGCGCAGGTGTTGGCGTTGCCGCTGTTCACAATGATGGCCTGCGCGTGGCCGTCCGCAAGGTGTGCACGGTCCACCGTAATCGGTGCGCCGTAGACCTTGTTGGTGGTGTAGCAGGCTGCACCCGCACAGCGCACATCGGAGGCGATGAGCGCCAAATCATACTTGGAATGATTGCGCCGGATGCCGCAGTGGACACCGGCGGCGCGGAACCCCTTGGCGGCGCAGATGCCGCCGGGAATGAAGGTATACTGTTCCATCTTGTTTCCTCTTTCTCCCATCAGCCCCATTTGGGGCCGGTTCATTTTGGCTCTTAGAGCGCAAGGCCTGCGGTTTCGGGAAGCCCGAGCATGAGATTCATGCACTGGAGCGCCGCACCGGAGGACCCTTTGCCGAGGTTATCCAGCACGCTGATGAGCAGCATCCGGGTTCCGTCCGGCGAGACGGTCGGGTAAATCTCCAAACTGTCCTTTCCGGCCAGACGGTTGGCGGGCAGGAAGGCGGGGGCCTCGTTGAGCGGGTGAACGCGGATAACCGTCTCATCGCGGTAATAGTCGGCAAGTGCGGCGGCAAGTTCCTCAGCGCTGTGCCCAACAAGCGGAAGATGAAGCGGCACCGTGACCTCCATGCCGGCGTAATAGTCGTCCACAATGGGGCAGAACACCGGCGGCGCGCTCAAACCGCAGACTGCCTGCATTTCAGGCAGATGCTTGTGGCTGAGTGTCAGTCCGTAAGGGCGGGGGCTTTCAAACGCAATGTCGCGTTCAGGGTCGTTATACTGAGCAATCCCGCTCTTGCCCGCGCCGGAATAACCGGAAAGGCCGTGGCAGGTCAGCGGGTAATCTTTGGGCAAAAGTCCCATCTGCACAAGCGGGGCGACAAGGGTGATAAATCCGGTGGCGTAGCATCCCGGCACCGCCACGCGGGCGGCGGTGCGCAGTGCCTCGCGCGTGCCGTGCAGTTCCGGCAGGCCATAGAGCCAGCCGGGCGCGGTGCGGTGCGCGGTGGATGTGTCAAGGATGCGGACTTCGGGTTTCACAAGGGGGATAACCTCCCGCGCTGCCGCATCGGGCAGGCAGAGGAAACTCAAATCACTCTCATTGATGACCGCCGCGCGGGCATTGACGTCCTTGCGGTCAGCTTCAGAGATGGTCAGCAGGGTAAATTCCGCCCGCTCGGCCAGCCGGTCGGCAATGCGCAGGCCGGTCGTGCCGGAAGAACCGTCCACGAAAATCTTGAAGCCCATGGCTCACGCCTCCATTTCGGCAATCTTTTTCCTCACATCGGCCACCTGACGCAGAACGCTCTGTTTGGTGGGGCCGCCGTAGCTGGTGCGGCCCTCACAGCAGGTTGTCAGGTCAATGGCCTCATAGATATCCTCGTCAAACAGGGCACTGTACCCGCGGAACTCCTCAAGCGTCAGTTCCTCGAGCGTCTTGCCCTTTGCGATGCAGTCCCCCACCATCGTGCCGGTGCACTTGTAGGCATCGCGGAACGGCATCCCCTTGCGGGTCAAGTAATCCGCGCAGTCCGTGGCGTTGATGAAGCCCTTTACGGCGGCGCGGCGCATATTGTCGGGCAGCGGGCTCATCGTATCCAGCATCGGGGTGATGGTCTTGAGGCAGAGCGCAAGGGTATCGACCGCATCAAAGACGGCCTCCTTGTCCTCCTGCATATCCTTGTCGTAGGCGAGCGGAAGGCCTTTCATCATGACGAGCAGCGTGTTGAGGTCACCGTAGACCCGTCCGGTCTTGCCGCGGATCAGCTCGGTGACATCGGGGTTTTTCTTCTGCGGCATGATAGAGGACCCGGTCGTGAACGCATCGTCCAGTTCAATGAACTTGAACTCCCAGCTGCACCACAGAATGATTTCTTCCGACAGACGGGAAAGGTGCATCATGCAGGTTGCCATGGCGCTGGTCAGCTCAATGCAGAAATCCCGGTCGGAAACGCCGTCAATGGAGTTGCCGCACGGGGCGTCAAAGCCAAGCTGCTCCGCAGTATAAAAGCGGTCGAGCGGGTAGGTCGTTCCCGCCAGTGCGCCGGAGCCTAAGGGGCATTCGGCATCCATGCGGGCTACGGCGTCCTTCATGCGGCCCAAATCACGCACGAACATCCACGCGTAGGCCATCAGCTGGTGACCGAAGGTGACCGGCTGCGCGCGCTGCAGATGGGTGTAGCCCGGCATGACGTACCCGGCGCCCTTCTCGGCCTGGCGGCAGAGAGTTTCAATGAGTTCGATCAGCTGGCTTTCCAGCCCGGCAAAGGCCTCACGCAGATAAAGGCGAATATCCAGCGCAACCTGATCGTTGCGGCTGCGCCCGGTGTGCAGGCGCTTGCCCGCATCGCCCACCCGGGCGGTGAGGGTCTGCTCCACAAAGGTGTGGACATCCTCGGCGGCGGGGTCAATCTCGAGCGCACCGCTGTGCAGGTCCTCGAGAATGGAAGCCAGTCCCGCGTGGATTTGCTCCACATCCTGCTGGGAAATAATTCCCTGACGGCCCAGCATCTCAGAGTGGACCATGCTTCCCTGAATATCCTGCTCGATCATCCGCGCATCAAAGCGGATGGAAGAATTAAAGTCGTTGACGCGGCTGTCCACCGCTTTGGACGAACGTCCCTGCCAGAGTTGGGGCATAATGACCTCCCGGTTTTGGCTCCCGGCGCAGGGGCTGCGCCGGGGTGTTTTTGAGTACAAATGCCGCCGGGGGCAAAAACTCCCGGCGGCTGTGATGAAATCTCAGGGTCTGCGCGCTGTGCGCGGGTTCCTGCTGCCCTGCGCTCAGTCCTTGTCGGGCCAGTTCTTGGCCAGCTTGGCGCGCTCGGCAATGGGCAGGCCGAACAGGTTGATGAACCCGGCGGAATCGGCCTGGTTGTAATCGTCATCCTCACCGAAGGAAGCGGTCTGCTCATCGTACAGCGTGTAGGGGCTGGTGACGCCGGCGTTGATCATGTTGCCCTTGTAGAGCTTGAGGGTCACATCGCCGGTGACGGTCTCCTGCAGGCTGTCGGTGAAGGCACAGATGGCTTCACGCAGCGGGGTGAACCACTGACCGTTGTAGACGAGTTCGGCCATCTTCTGCGCGACAATCTCCTTGAAGTGGAAGGACTCCTTGTCCAGCGTGATGGTCTCGAGCACATTGTGTGCCTTGTAGAGGATGGTGCCGGCGGGGGTCTCATAGACGCCGCGGCTCTTCATGCCGACCAGACGGTTTTCGACAATATCCAGCAGGCCGATGCCGTTGGCGCCGCCCACCTTGTTGAGGTACTCGATCAGTGCAACGCCGTCCATCTCCTTGCCGTCCACGGCGGTGGGGATGCCCTTTTCAAAGTGAATCTTGACGTAGGTCGGGGTGTCAGGCGCCTGCTCGGGGGAGACGCCCAGTTCCAAGAAGCCTTCCTTATTGTACTGCGGCTCATTGGCGGGGTTTTCAAGGTCAAGGCCCTCATGGCTCAGATGCCACAGGTTCTTATCCTTGGAGTAGTTGGTCTCGCGGTTGATGCGCAGAGGAATGTTGTGCGCCTCGGCGTAGTCAATTTCCTCGTCACGGCTCTTGATATCCCACTCACGCCACGGTGCGATGATGGCCATATCAGGTGCCATGGCCTTGAGGGTCAGCTCAAAGCGAACCTGGTCGTTGCCCTTGCCGGTGCAGCCGTGGCAGATGGCGTCCGCGCCTTCCTTCTTGGCAATGTCGGCCAGCGCCTTGGCAATGCAGGGACGGGCGTGGGAGGTGCCCAGCAGGTAATCCTCATACTTGGCGTCCGCCTTCAGGCAGGGCCAGATGTACTGCTCCACATATTCCTTCTGGAGGTCCAGAACATAGAGTTTGGAAGCGCCGGTCTTGAGGGCTTTCTCCTCAAGGCCGTCCAGCTCGGTGCCCTGACCCACGTCACCGGAAACAGCAATCACTTCGCAGTTGTTGTAGTTTTCCTTCAGCCAGGGAATGATGATGGAGGTATCGAGACCGCCGGAATAGGCCAGAACAACTTTTTTGATGTCTTCCTTTTTCTTTTTCATGATAATCTCCCTCTCACTGAATCCATCCGCTTGCAGGCGGTGAATATTTATTCATTTGATGTTTCTTATTATACACGGCCTGCGGCAAATTGCAACCCGGCAGATTCGACAAGAAATTCTCAACAAAGTTCGGATATTTATTCATTTCATAGGGGAATTTCCCGCTTGTTTTTGCTTTATAAGCGAATATCCCGCATTTTTATTCACATTTATGAATAAAAATGCGGGATATCTCCTCACGGAGCAAGGCAATTTATGCAGAATTTTGTTTGCTGGCCATTGCTTTTCCCGCCGTGTTCTACGCACCGCGCGTTCACTTTGCCCAGCGCGCAAACTCCTCGTCCGTGCATTTGACGTAGTGGGTGCCGGAAACAAGATGCTGCGTTCCCTTTGTGTAGTCAATGCCGGAGGAAGCGTAGTCGTAGCTTTCTGCCATGCGGCGTTTTTCCACGACCGGGTTGGGCGTTGGAATGGCCGAGAGCAGGCTGCGGGTGTACGGATGGATGGGGTTCTCAAAAATTTCCTCGGTCGTGCCGGTCTCAAGCAGGTGGCCAAGGTGCAGCACGCCGATGCGGTCGCTGATGTACTTGACCATCGAGAGGTCATGCGCGATAAAGAGGTAGGCGGTGCCGGTCTCAGCCTGAATATCCTTCATCAGGTTGACGACCTGTGCCTGAATGGAAACGTCCAGCGCCGAGATGCACTCGTCCGCAATGATGAGTTTGGGGTCCATGATGAGGGCGCGTGCAATGCCGACACGCTGACGCTGACCGCCCGAGAACTGATGCGGGTAGCGCTCGGCGTGTTCCGGCGCAAGGCCGACTTTGGCAAGGATTTTTTCCACTTTTTCCTGCCGCTCGGCGCGGGAGGAGTACATATGATGAATGTCAAGGCCCTCGGCGATGATATCCCCCACCTTTTTGCGCGGGTTGAGGGAGGCCATGGGGTCCTGGAAAATCATCTGCATCTCGGTGCGCAGTTTCTGGTTTTGCTCCCGGCTGAGTTTTCCGCTGATGTCCTGCCCGTCAAAGATGATGGAACCGGCCGTGGGGTCATACAGACGGATAACGCTGCGTCCGATGGTGGACTTGCCGGAACCAGACTCGCCGACAAGGCCGTAGGTCTCGCCGGGGTAGATTTCAAAGCTCACATCGTCCACCGCCTTGACGGTGAAAGTGCGGTTGACGCGGAAATACTGTTTCAGCCCGCTCACCTTGAGCAGCGGCGCGGTTTGGGTCTGGGTCATTTTACTGCGCCTCCTTTTCGGTGCGGTCGGCCTCGGCCTTCATGCGGGCAATGCGGGCCTTGAGTTCGTCCGGCATCTCCACTTTGGGCGCGCGCGGGTCAAGCAGCCAGGTTGCGGCAAAGTGGGTATCGGTCACCTTGAACATCGGCGGGTCCAGCTCGTCGTCAATGTTCAGAGCAAACTTGTTGCGGGCGGCAAAGGCATCGCCGGGCATCTCATGGAGCAGGTTGGGCGGCGAGCCGGGGATGGTGTACAGCCGCTCATCCGCCGTGTCAAGGTCCGGCATGGCGGAGAGCAGGCCCCAGGTATAGGGATGGCGGGGGTCATAGAAAATCTCGTTGATGGTGCCGGTCTCAACAATGCGCCCGGCGTACATGACATCCACATAGTCCGCAACCTTGGCCACAACGCCGAGGTCATGCGTGATGTAGATGACCGAAATCCCGCGCTCGCGCTGAATCTTGCGGATCAGTTCGAGGATTTTGGCCTGAATGGTCACGTCCAGCGCGGTGGTCGGCTCGTCACAGATCAGCAGATCGGGGTTGCAGGCCAGCGCGATGGCAATGACCACGCGCTGCCGCATACCGCCGGAGAGCTGGTGCGGATAGTTCTTCATCCGCTTTTCCGCATCGGTAATGCCGACCTCCTCAAGCAGTTCGACCGAGCGCTTCCACGCTTCCTTTTTGTCCATCTTGAAATGCCAGCGCATTCCTTCCATAATCTGCTTGCCGATGGTCATCGTGGGGTCCAGGCTCGTCATGGGATCCTGGAACACCATGGCAATGCGCTTGCCGTTGATATGGCGGCGAATCCACTTTTTGTCCTTTTTCAGGATGTCCACCGTCTCGGCGGAGCCGTCCGCATGATGGTAGGAGAACTCGATGGAGCCGGCGTTCACCTCGGCGTTCTGGGCCAGAATGCCCATGGCCGCCTTCATGGTGACCGACTTGCCGGAGCCGGACTCGCCCACCAGTGCGACTGTCTCGCCCCGGTAAAGGTCAATGTTCACGCCGCGGATTGCATGAACCGGGCCGGCGGTTGTCTTGAACGTGATGTCAAGGTCACGCACCGCAAGAACTCGTTCTTTGTTTTCAGCCACTGTGCGCACCTCCTTACATACCCTTCATCTTGGGGTCAAGTGCCTCGCGCAGACCATCCGCCACCAGGTTGAAGCTGAGCATGAGCAGCACCATGACCACGATGGAGGGAACAATCTGGAAGGGGTGGGTGGTGATGCTGTTGTAGCTTTCACTGATGAGGGAGCCGAGCGAACACTGCGGGACCGGGATGCCAAGACCCACAAAGCTCAGGAAGGCTTCGGTAAAGATGGCGGTGGGGATGCTGAACATGACCTGTGTGATGATGGGTCCGATGATGTTGGGCAGAATCTCGCGGAAGATGATGAAGAAGCTGCCTGCGCCCAGCGTGCGGGACGCCAAGACGAACTCCTGTTCCTTGAGCTTGAGCATCTCGGCACGGGCAATGCGGCTCATGCCAACCCATTCGGTGAGCATCAGCGCAAAGACAATCGTGAGGATGCCGGGCTTGAGCACGAGCAGCAGCAGCGTGCAGATGACAAGACGCGGGATGCCGTTGGCAACTTCGAGGATGCGCTGCATGACCATATCCACCTTGCCGCCGAAATAGCCGGAAATCAGGCCGTAGGACATACCGATGACCATATCGATCACGGCAGCCGCCACGGCAATAATCAGGCTGACCCGCGCACCTTCCCAGGTACGGGTCCAGATATCACGGCCGAAATTGTCCGAACCGAACCAGTAGTACACATCGTCCAGTTCTTTCTCTTTATAAAGGTTGACCGTCTTGGAACCCGTGGAGGTCGAGATTGTCTCGTCACCGTCCAAAATTCCAAGGTTTTCAATGCCCGGCACACGCGGCGCCATGTTTTTCTGCGCCAGCGTCTGACCGGAATAGGTGTATTCATTCATGCCGGGGCCAAAAATGGCCATCAGCACGATGACGACAATCATAACAAGGCCGAACACCGCGCTTTTCTTGTGGAAAAAGCGGATGCGCACATCCTTCCAGAAACTCTGGGAGGCAAAGTTCGTATCAATTTTAATATCGCCCGCATTGTCCTTGCGCTGGAAATCCCGGTCGGTAAAGGTATGGTCCGGGAACGCGGCATTGACCGATTCAACATCGCCCAGCACGCCGACTTTCGGACGGGCAGCAGCAGCCTGTGCCATATCAGTTCCCCTCCTTTGCAAGACGAATCCGCGGATCAATGATGCCGTAGAGAATATCCACCACGAGCATGATGCCGATATACATCGCGCTGTAAATGAAGCTCAGGCTGATAACCACGTTGTAGTCGTTGGACTGGATGGCGTTGACAAGCAGGCTGCCCACGCCGGGGATAGCAAAGATTTTTTCCACAACCAGCGAACCGGTCATCAGGTCCACGATAAGCGGAGCCAGCACCGTGATGATGGGGATCAGGGCGTTGCGCAGCGCATGGCGGAAGATGAGCGCAGGGCCGGAAATGCCTTTGCTCTCAGCCAGGAGCATATAGTCGCTGTCCAAAACTTCCAGCATTTCACTGCGGGTAAACCGCGCAATGGAAGCCATTGTGAACATCGACAGCGAGATGCTCGGCAGCACACTGGACTGGGTGACCGCCTTGGCGCTGAACAGCATGGGGAACCATTTGAGTTTGAAGCCGAAGCAGTAGGAAAGTCCGAGTGCAAAGACATAGGACGGCACCGACACGCCGATGACCGAGATGATGGTGGCCGCCGTGTCAAAAATCGTGTCGCGCTTGAGGGCCGCCACAATGCCGAGGATAAGGCCCACCACAGCGCCCAGCGTGACCGCCATGCCGCCGATGCGGATGGAGATGGGCAGGCGGGACTGAATCAGCTGACTGATGGGGGTGTTTTTGGAAATGTTGTAGCTTACGCCAAGGTCGCCGCGCAGCATACCGCCTACATATTTAAAGAACTGCACCACGATGGGCTGGTCCAGCCCGTATTTGGCGTAGAGGGCGGCGCGCATATCCTCGCTGAGTTTTTCATCGTTGAAGGGCGAACCAGGCATGAGTTTCATCAGGATAAACAAAACCAGCAGAATCGCCAAAAGGGTAAAGAGAGAGGTTAAAATACGCTTGAGTGTGTATTTTTTCACGGTCAGGGCTGCCTCCTTTGATGGAGTTTCCGGCCGAAAGGCCGGTGTTTTGCTGCCGCAGGACGTGTGTCCGCAGCAAAGTTTTCTGTGCGCTCATGGCGCACACACAATACCGCCAAAAAACCGCGCAGCGTCCGTATCGGAACGGCCACTGCGCGGCCTCAATGGCTTTTGGATTGCTCAGGCGGGAGCTTGACTGCTCAGCCGGCCTTCACAGCATCCTTGAAAACGCGGTTCAGGGCAACGGGGTGGAACTCAATGCCGCTCACAGCGGAGGAGACCATCTCGGCGTTGCACTGGGTGTACAGCGGGAAGATGACGGCTTCGTCCATCACAATCTTCTCGGCATCGTACATGGCGCTCCAGCGGCCCTCGGGATCGGTGCAGAGGTCACCGGTGGTGCACTCATCAATGATGGCATCGTACTCGGCGTTGGACCAGAAGCCGTAGTTGTTGGAGTTGTCGGTAACCCACATACCCAGGTAGGTCATGGGATCCGCGTAGTCCGGTCCCCAGCGGGTCAGAGCCAGCTGGTAGTTGCCGTTCTGCATATCCTCAACGCGCTGCTTCTTCGGCTCGATGGTCAGGGTGACGGTCATGCCGGGCAGGGTGGTCTCCAGCTGCTCCTTGACGACCTGCGCAACCTTCTGGGGTGCGTCATCGGCGTCAACGACCATCTCGAACTCGAAGGTATCCTGACCCAGTTCAGCCTTAGCGGCCTCATAGTATTCAAGAGCCTTGTCGGGGTCATAGGCGCAGACATCGGAGAACTTGGTCTGGTCAGCGCTGAAGTCGCTGCCGTCCGGGCCGGCGGCGAACTGAGGAGGCACGGCGGTGTAGGTAGGTGCGCAGCCATCCTTCAGAACGTCATTGCAGATGGAATCGCGGTCCAGCGCAAAGGTGATGGCCCGACGCATATTCAGGTTGGCAAGGGCGGGAACTTCCTTGATGTTGGGGCTGATGTACCACAGGTAACCGGCGCCCACGCTGGTGAACTCGGGGTCATCCTTGACCTGATCGACCTGTTCGCCGTTCAGCAGGGTGGTGTCAAGGTCGCCGTTCTGGTAGCTCATGAGAGCCTGCTGGCTGTCCTGAATGACCTGATAGTTCAGGCCGGGCAGCTGGATGCGGTCGGCATCGTAGTAGGCATCGTTCTTCACGAGTTCAAAGGCGGTGGCGGCGGGCTCGTAGCTGGTCAGCACGAACGCACCGTTGGAAAGCGTGGTCTCGGGGCTGGTGCCGAAGGTATCGCCGCAGCTCTCAAAGAACGCCTCGTTGACGGGATAGAAGGTGGGGAAATACATCAGGCTCAGGAAGTAGCTGACAGGGACGTTCAGCTTGACTTCGAGGGTCTTTTCATCCACAGCGGTGACGCCCAGTTCGGAAACGTCCTTCTCGCCGGCGATGATTTCAGCTGCGTTGACAACCTGGCCGATGTCGGACAGCATATAGGAATACTCCGAAGCGTTGGCCGGATCAACAGCGCGCTGCCAGGCAAAGACAAAGTCGGCGGCGGTGACAGGCTCACCGTTGCTCCACACGGCATCCTCACGGATGTGGAAGGTGTAGGTGGTGCCATCCTCGCTGATATCGTAGCTTTCGGCGCAGGCGGGCACGGCGGCGCCGTCAGCGTCCATCTGCATCAGGCCATCGGTGTAGTTGGCAATAACCTCAAAGGAGGTGCCGTCAGTGGCCAGCTGGGGGTCAAGGGATTCCACGGGAGTCTCCAGCATGATGTTCAGCGCGGAGGAACCCGCTGCATCTGCGGAGATGGCTTCAGAGGTGTCGGAAGCTGCCGCGGAGCTGGAATCAGCCGCTGCGGAGCTGCCGCATCCGGTGGCCGCCAATGCCATGGCAGCCGCCACACCGAGAGCCAAAATCGACTTGGTGTTCTTCATTTTGTAACCTTCTCTCTCTTCCTATTTAACCAACTGCTGAAACGCAGCAAATGGGAAGCAAAAATAATAAAACAGCACAGAGAGCTTGAGCCTTATTGCCCGCACTTCTTTGTGCTGTGGCTGTATTATATACCCCTTTTTCCGAGATGAAAAGCACTTATTTCAAATTTGTAAACAAAATTGCTGAATTTTGTAAATTTATACAAGCGCAGCCCTCCTGCAAAACGCTCTTTTCGTCAAATTTTCTGCAATCTTTCCGTCCCGCTGTATTCATAGCAAAGACACAAACAGCAAAAGTCATACATTTTCTTTCGTTTTGTCTCTGATTGGCGGACAACCTTTTTTTTGCATCTTTTGATTTTTGGTTTTTTCTCATCCCTCCTGTGCGCGAAATTTTACTCACGCCGAAGGGAGGGTTCACATACATTGCGAATAAGAGACTGGGGTCACCAACAGCCGGCAGGCCGCGAGATTTTCTGCCCGTGAATGGGATTAGAGAAAAGTCTCCCCTTGAAGCAAGGGTTGCCGCCGTGAGCGGCTCAGTGGAGCGCAACCGGCGAAGTATTGGAACTTTAATGGGAAATAGAGAAAAGGCTCCCCTTGAAGCAAGGGGAGCTGTCGGCGAGAGCCGACTGAAGGGATTTAAGCCTTACGGTAAGCTGACGTTTATCTTTAATACCACTCGCTGCCGCGGGCGGATGTTATGAAAGATAAATGACAGCTTGCGGCAGGGCTTTCAGTCCCTCAGTCTCGCTTACGCGAGCCAGCTCAGTTCCGCGCTAAGAGCCGCCGGCGGCGGTTGCGCTCCACACGCCTCTGCGGAGGCAGCCCTTGCACAGGGGAGCCAATCTCTAAGCCCATAAACCCGCAAAAAATTTTAGAAGTATGTTCATCTCACGTCCGGAACCGTCCCGCCAGAGCGGGGCGGTTATTCAATCGAAAATTTGAAAATTCGTCGGCAAGGCCGTCCGGTCGTGGCCTTGCCGGTGAATTTTCAAATTTTCATCCTTATTCGTGGGGTCCAGGGGGCGTAGCCCCTTGGCCGCGGGTTCGCTGCGTCGGAACAGCGAGACTTTTCTGGGTACTCTTTTGGTCACAAAAGAGTACCGCCCGCGGCAGCGAGTGGTATAAAAGATAAACGGCAGCTTGCGGCAAGGCTTAAATTCCCTCAGTCCTGACCTGCGTCAGTCCAGCTCCCCTTGCTTCAAGGGGAGCCTTTTCTCTAATCCCATTAACGCCAGACAGTTTTCCGGTTGCGCTCCACTGAGCCGCTCGCGGCGGCAGCCCTTGCTTCAAGGGGAGGCTTATCTCTATTCCAATTAAAGTTCCAATAACTTGGCGGCGCGCTTGCCGTCATTACACAAAAACACCGCGCCGGTTTTTACCGACGCGGTGTTGATTTGGCTATCCTTATTATAAAGGTAAAACTCTGCCTTAGTCCTTGTTGCAGTCCTCGCACAGACCGGTCACGGTGAGGCAATGACCCTCGGCGCGGATGCCGGGAATCCCCTTGATGAGGGCGTTCAGCTCATTCTCGGGCAGGTTCAGGTCAAAAACCTTATGGCATTTGCGGCAATACAGATGCTCATGGGAATTCGGATCCCAGTCAAAGCACTCCGCTCCGCTGACCATGCCCACACGGCCGATCATATCATTTTCGGCAAGCGTGTTCAGATTGCGGTATACGGTGCCCAGGCTGATGTGCGGGCAGCGGTCGCGGGCAATCGCATAAATCTGCTGAGCGGTAAGATGCTGCTTTTGTTCCTGAATAATTTCCAGAATAATCTGGCGCTGCCAAGAATATTTCATAAAGAATCTCCTTGAATTGTGAATTTTGCTTAAATTTTAACTTATTTTAACACCGCCGCGAGTCATTGTCAATAGAATAAAATTTTTATTTCATAATATTCCAAGATATTATATAAAAAGGGTTCTGTTATTTATTGTCAGCTCCTTTCCTCCGCCGCCATTTTTGTCAGGGTTCCGAACTTTGTCAGCCCGTTTTTCGTCAGGCAGGGAGGCGAAATTTCCGCCTGCGAGGAATTTTTGAAATTTTTTCGGGAAAAATGCTTGACAAACCCCCGCCTATTTACTATACTAATATAGCACCGTTTCCGATGCAAAAACGTGGCGGTATAGCTCAGTTGGCTAGAGCATTCGGTTCATACCCGAAGTGTCACCGGTTCAAATCCAGTTACCGCTACCATCAATGCAAGGTTTCGCTAAAATACTTGGGGGCCGGTTGCAATCGTGACTGGTAAGTTGCTTGCTGTTTTAGCGAAACCTTGTGTTTCTGTGGCCCGTTGGTCAAGCGGTTAAGACACGGCCCTTTCACGGCTGTAACATGGGTTCGATTCCCGTACGGGTCACCAAAAATCCTCACATTGAATGCTCAATGTGAGGATTTTTTCTTTTTCCAATAAGTGCCCGCCAAGCAGGCTCAGCGGGCAGCAAAGTCAGCTGCGGCTCAGAAATTTGCGCCGTTCCAGCCCCAGTCGCTGACGGGGTGATAGGTGACGTAAACACAGTCACCGGGAATATCCAGCGTATCGGCAAGGATTTTGCACAGCCGGGCGGTCATCTCCTCATAATCGGCCGGTGCGGCATTGCCGAAAAGGCTCACCGACAGATAGGCACCTTTTTCAAGTTTTTCTCCGCCCATCCAGAGTTCACATTCATCGGCAATCTGTACCATCAGATAGGTTTCACTCTTGTGCAGGGCGGTAACAGCCTGCCCAAAGGCGGCTTTGAGGGTTTCCTTCTGCGCCGGGGATGCAGGCACAGTCAAACGGGCATCAATAAACGGCATGGGGTCCTCCTTTTTGGTTTTAAATCATTGCTGAATTTTGGGGCAGAGCGGCAAAAGCGCGTGGGTTTCGCCGCCCCCTTTTTGCTTCTTTTATTTTACCACGGCGGGCAGGGGTGTTCAATCCCCGCATTTTCTGCTATAATGCTAAGCAAAGAAAGGGGAACGCACCATGGCAGAAATCATTGAGATCCGGGACCTGTCCGCCCCCGGGCTGGACGTCTACGCCCGGCTCACCGAGGCTCAGCTCAGAAACCGCCTTGAGCCGGAAAAGGGCATTTTTATCGCCGAAAGCCCCAAGGTCATCTCGCGGGCGCTGGATGCAGGGTACAAGCCGCTTTCCTACCTGATGGAACGCCGCCAGATTGACGGACCTGCGCGGGAAATCCTTGCCCGCAGCGGGAACGTCCCGGTCTACACCGCCGACCGTGAGGTTTTGGCCTCACTGACCGGCTATGCGCTGACCCGCGGCGTGCTCTGCGCCATGCGCCGCCCCATCCTGCCCAGTCTTGAAACGCTCTGTGCCGGGGCGCGGCGGGTTGCGGTGCTTGAGGGCATCGTGGATTCCACCAACATCGGCGCCATTTTCCGCTCGGCGGCCGCGCTGCACATCGATGCCGTTCTGCTGACCCCCACCTGCTGTGACCCGCTGTGCCGCCGTGCCGTGCGGGTGAGCATGGGAACGGTCTTTCAGGTTCCCTGGGGGCGCATCGGGCAGCAAGCATCCGACTGGCCGCAGGCCGGTCTTGCGCAGCTGCGCGCCATGGGCTTTGCCTCTGCGGCGATGGCGCTGAGTGATGATTCGGTGAGCATTGATGACCCCCGCCTTGCCGCCGAGGAAAAGCTTGCCATTGTCCTTGGTACCGAGGGGGACGGCCTGGCACCGCAGACCATTGCGGACTGTGATTACACCGTGCGCATCCCGATGTCCCACGGCGTGGATTCGCTGAATGTCGCAGCGGCCAGCGCCGTTGCCTTCTGGGAACTGCGTGTCCGGGATTAAAATAAAATTCATCGCTATATCGAAAAGGCAGGAGCCAGTTAGCTCCTGCCTTCTGCTTTATCGGTCAGTGTTCGGCTGCGTCCGCCTCGGCTTTGGTTTTTTGGATTGTGCCGTGCGGGTGGTGCGGCGGGGCGTAGAGGGTATAGACCTTGAGCGGCTCAGTACCGATGTTGGTCACATTGTGCCAGGTCCCTGCCGGAACCATGATTGCATAGCGGTCATCAAGTCGCTGCCGTAGCGTCAGGGCATCCTTCTCTGCGCCCATCTCAGCCAGCGCAAGGCCGCTCTCAACGCGGATAAACTGGTCTGTATCGGTGTGAATTTCCAGTCCGATTTCCCCGCCCACCGGGATGCTCATGAGGGTCAGCTGCAGGTTTTCCCCCGTCCAGAGCGCCGTGCGGTAGTTGTCGTTCAGCTTGGTCAATCGGTCAATGTTGAACGCATAGGGTTCCGGGCCATGGTCGCGGAGTGTTTCGTTTTGGGTATTCATGGGGCGTTCCTCCTTTATATAAGAGTCTCCCCATAGTATGCTCTCAGGTGCGGCTCTGATACGGCACCGCCCCCGCGCGCTCCAGCCCGGCCATGACAGCGGGGATGAGAATCAGCTGCAAAAGAATTCCCGGCACCGCGTTGAGGAACGCCGAGGCAAGGAACATCTGCATGGTCAGTGCCGAACCGTTCAGCCCGAGCAGCAGCGCCTGCACACAGCCCCAGACCACACGCCCCGCCAGCATGGCAGGGATCATCGCCATATAGACCGCCGCCGCGCCGCGCTTTTTTGTACGGGCATAAAGCAGTCCCGACACAAGGCCGTAGGTCCCGAGTTCAAACGCCATCGAGAACGCTGTCGGCACGAGCGGCGGCATCCCGAACAGCACACTGCGAAGCAGCGGCGTGAGCACCCCGACCGCCAGCCCGCACGGCCCGCCGCAGATCAGCCCGCAGAAAAACACCGGGATGTGCATGGGCAGCAGCATATTGCCAATCTGCGGAATCTGCCCGGTCAAAAAAGGCAGCACAAGGCCCAGAGCGAGGAACAAAGCGGAGAGGGTCAGTTTTTTGGTACGGTTCATAAACGTCATCCTTTTTCATTTTTCGGTTTTTTTCGGATTTGACAGTGCCGCTGCGGGATGGTAGGATTATTCTATACTTCACAGGGAAAGAGGGCTGCCGAGATGGAAATTCTTGTCATTGACGGGCAGGGCGGCGGGCTGGGCCGCCAGCTGGTTGCCGCACTGCGCAAAGAGATGCCGCAGGCAAAAATTTTAGCCGTTGGTACGAACAGTTCCGCCGCCGATGCCATGCGCCGCGCCGGAGCCAGTCAGGCCGCCTGCGGTGAAAACGCCGTCATCGTTGCCTGCCGCCGGGCGGACGTGATCGTTGGGCCGCTGGGCATTGTGATGGCGGACGCGCTTTTGGGGGAAATTACCCCCGCCATGGCGCTCGCCGCTGCGCAGAGCCGCGCGCGGCGGATTCTTATCCCCACAAACCGGTGTGAGACAACGGTGGTCGGCGTCCAGGACGGTTCGATGACCGCGCTGGTCGAGCAGGCCGTATGCCGGGTCCGTGAGATTTGCACCTGCGGTGAATAACGCAGAATCGTCATTTTAGGCAAAAACAAAGGCAGGAAACATCCCGCCCCGCCCTTCTTAGGCAAAGCCGCATACTTTCTGCCGTATACCTGTAAATCCGAATATTTTGTTTTGATTGATTTTTTGTAAAAAGGGGTGCGGAATTTTCCCGCGCCGCCGATGCTTCTGCACCGGAACCGTCCGGCTTCCTGCCGGACGGTTTTATTATAGCGGCGGCAGGGAGAATGTGTCAAGTGCGGGAAGGCAAAAAACGGGTTGAAGCAGCGGGGCCGGGGGTGTAAAATAGAGTCAGCCCTCTATGGCGGCTCAGCCCTCCCGCGAGCGATGAGGTTAGCGGAGGTAGAGACAAGCCCCCTGTGTAAGGGCTGCCGCCGAAGCGGCGTGTGAAGCGCAACCGGCGAAGTATTGGAACTTTAATGGGAAATAGAGATAAGCCTCCCCTGTGTAAGGGGAGGTGGATCGGCGAAGCCGAGACGGAGGGACTGTGAACCTTGCGGCTAACTGCCGTTCATCTTTAAGACCGTCCGCTGCCGTAGGCGGTACTCTTTTGTGACCAAAAGAGTACCCAGAAAAGTCTCGCTGTTCCGACGCAGCGAGCCCCGGCACGGGGGACCTGTCCCCCGTGACCCCCAAAGAGGTATGAAAATTTAAAAATTCACCGTCAAGGCCACGACCGGACGGCCTTGACGACGAATTTTCAAATTTTCGATTAAACTCCGCCCCGCTCTGGCGGGACGGTTCCTGACGTGGAACAAACGCACTCATGCTGTTCTTGTGTCGCTTATGGGATTAGAGATTGCCTCCTCTGTGTAAGGGCTGCCGCCGCAATCTCCTTTTCTTCCCGCCCAATTTCATATTTACATTAAAATTCTCAACTAAACCAGAAAGGACCTTTCTATTATGGAAATACAGCAGCTTTTTGATTTTCTCTCCCGGTCGGTGTCCCCGTTTCATGCGGTGGCAACGGCGGCGGATTTGTTGGAGAAGGCGGGCTATATCCGGCTTGAGGAGGCTTCCTACTGGACGCTGGAGCCGGGTCACGGGTACTACACCACCCGCAACGGCAGTTCCCTGATTGCATGGCGGGTCCCTGAACACGGCATCGGCGGATGGCGCATCACGGCGAGCCATTCGGACTCCCCCACCTGGCGCATCAAGAACACCGACATTCCTGCCGCAAACTGTCTGCGCCTCAACGTGGAGGGCTACGGCGGCATGATTATGCACAGCTGGATGGACCGCCCCCTCTCGGCCGCCGGGCGGATTATCGTGCGCAATACCGAGCAGGGCACACTCGAGAGCCGTCTTGTCAACATTGACCGCGACCTGCTCGTCATCCCTTCCCTTGCCATTCACATGGACCGCACCGTGAACGATGGTCATCACTACAACCCGCAGACCGAGTTCCAGCCCCTCTATGGCCCCGCCGGGGCGCGTCCGTTCAAATCCCTTGCCGCCGAGGCCGCTGGTGTGCGCGAGGAGGACATCGTGGACTGGGATCTCTCGCTCTATGCACGGCAGGAGCCGACCCGAATCGGGCCGGACGGCGAATGGTTCATGAGCCCCCGCATTGACGATTTGGAGTGTGCCGCCGCGACCCTCTACGGCTTTTTGGAGGCCGCACCCGAGGCGGACAGTGCCGCGGCGCCGGTCTGGGCGATGTTTGACAACGAGGAAGTCGGCAGTTCCACGCGTCAGGGTGCCGAGAGCACCTTCCTGCGCGATGTTCTTGAGCGGATTCTTAACGCTGTGCCCCACAGCGAACAGGGGATGCAGCGCGCGCTGGCCAACAGTTTTGTGCTGAGTGCCGACAACGCCCATGCCGTTCACCCCAACTATGCCGACCGCGCCGACCCCGCCAACTCTGTACATCTGGGCGGCGGCGTTGTGCTGAAGGTAAACGCCAGCCAGAAATACACCACAAGCGGCCTGACCGGTGCAATTTTCAAGGAAATCTGCCGCAAATATGACGTTCCCGTTCAGACCTTTGCCAACCGGGCCGACCTGCCCGGCGGCAGCACGCTGGGCAACCTGCAGAGCCACACGGTTCCGGTGCCCATGGCGGACATTGGTCTGGCGCAGCTGGCCATGCACTCGGCGGTTGAGACCGCTTCCGCTGCGGATGCCGATGCCATGGCGCGGGCCGCTGCCGGATTCTACCGGGTCCATCTGCGTGCACTCGG
>JAQXGE010000033.1 GCA_029006135.1 Oscillospiraceae bacterium
CTTTTCCTCAGCGGTCAGCGGCTCGGGCTGACGGGTGAAGGTCTCGGCCCAGACATCGTCGCCGATGACGTCCTCGGGGGTGTCGCCGATGTAAACATCAATGGCGTTGTCGCGGTTGGGCTTTGCCACATCGTCACGGAAGGGCAGCTCCAGCACCTTCGGCATATGGCGCAGCTGCCAGTTGTCGGCCTTCTGGCCTGCCAGACGGGTGCAGTGAACACGGCTCTGCTGGCCGGCGCCCACGCCGATGGTCTGACCGCCCTGCACATAGCAGACCGAGTTGGACTGGGTATACTTAAGGACAATCAGGCTCATAACAAGGTCGCGCTGCTGTTCTTCGGTGATGGTCTTGTTCTGGGTTACGATGTTGCTGAGCATTGTCTCGGCGCTAATGTCCAGGTCCTGACGGCCCTGTTCAAAAGTCACGCCGAACACCGTGCGCTGTTCAAGCGGCGCGGGAACATAGTCGGGATCAATCGCAACAATGTTGTAATTGCCTTTCTTTTTGCTCTTGAGCACTTCCAGCGCATCCGCGTCATAGCCGGGGGCAATGATGCCGTCCGAAACCTCATGCTGAATCAGCTTTGCGGTGGAAAGATCGCATACATCGGACAGCGCAATCCAGTCACCAAAGCTGCTCATGCGGTCTGCGCCGCGCGCGCGGGCGTAAGCGCATGCAAGAGGGGAAAGCTCTGCATCAGCTGCAATATGGTACATTCTGCGCAGCGTTTCGTCCAGCGGCAGACCGATGGCGGCGCCGGCAGGGGAAACGTGCTTGAAGCTTGCGGCGGCGGGCTGACCCAGCGCCTTGCGCAGATCCCGGACAAGCTGGTAGCTGTTGAAGGCATCCAGGAAGTTGATGTAGCCGGGCTTACCGTTCAGAATGGTGACCGGCAGGTCAGAGCCGTCCGCCATATAGATGCGAGCAGGTTTCTGGTTCGGGTTGGTGCCATACTTCAGCTGAAATTCGTTCATTTCACGCCTCCACAGTGTTGTACTTGTTGATGATGACGTCCTCGTAATCGCCGGAAGCCAGCGTAATCGCACGGACAAACAGGCTTACCTTGTTGTCCTCGTTGAGCGCGTTCCAGAGTTTGCCGGCGTACTCTTGCGGGTCGTTCTCGTCAAGACCTACGCGCAGCGGCTCACCGGCAAAACTCGGGATGGGGGACCCGTTTTTCTGATAGGTGGTGATGAGCTGGCCTTCACCGGCAACCGGCTGGGGATAGTCAAAGGTCTGACGCTGTACGCTGGCCGGGCTGCCGTCACAGCTCTTGATGATGCTCAGCTTGTAACCGCCGCGGCGCATATCCACAACGCCGGAGATGCGGGGCGTGTAGTTGGGCGCATCGTCCTCAAACAGCCGGGTCGAAAGAGCGGCCTCAAAGCTGTAGCCGGGGAACAGGTTATCCCGGATGAAGTGGTAAATCGTGTCAGTCTGGTCACCGTTCGTGACAACAGTCGTCTCGTTGACGGTCAGGACAGGATTGTAAATAATCAGGTGCGGATCTTCCATCTTGGAGGGATCGGCCGCCACGGTGCGGATGCCGCCGGGAATTGCGTCAAACACGCGGTTGCGGCTGTTTGCGCTGCGCCCCATAATCCAGTAGGCGACCATGGCTTTCGTGCCGTCGGGGGAAAGGCCGATGCAGATGCCGCGCCCGGGGTACTCGTTGCCGGAAAGATATTTGTACAGGTTCTTCTTCATTTAAGGCGCCCTCCTTTATACTTCGCCGCTGCACACCATGGCGATGGCTTTCGGCAGCAGCTTCCATTCGGCTTGTTCCATTACGCGCTTCTGCAGCGTTTCGGGCGTGTCGTCAGGCAGGACCTCCACGGCTTTCTGGAGCAGAATCGGTCCGCCGTCGCAGACTTCATTCACAAAATGAACCGTCGCGCCCGTCACCTTGACGCCGCGCTTGAGCGCTTCCTCATGAACTTTCAGCCCGTAATAGCCCGGGCCGCAGAAACTCGGAATCAGGCTGGGGTGGACATTCAGAATCCGGTTGGGATAGGCGGCGATGACGCTCGGACCCAGCACACTCAGGAAACCTGCGAGCACAACAAGGTTAATGTTATGTTCCCGCAGCACCCCCAGGAGCGCTGCGTCAAAGGCTTCACTGGAGTCATAGTCTTTGCGCCGGACAACGGCCGTCTCAACACCAAAGTTGGCAGCCCGTTCGAGTGCATACACACCGGGCTTGCTTGCAACCACCAGCGTGACCTTGCCGTTGGGGTTTTCCCCGCGGCGCTCACTGTCCAGGATGGCCTGCAAATTGGTGCCGCCGCCCGAGACAAGAACAGCAATGTTCATCATACCAGTTCCACCCCAGTGCCTTCGCCAATCACACCAAGGCAATAGGCGTCCTCACCGTTGGCTTTGAGGATTTCGATCGTCTTGTCGGCATCCTCAGCGGCAACGGTCAGAATCATGCCAACGCCCATGTTGAAGGTGTTGAACATATCCCGTTCCGGAATATTGCCTTCACGGGCCATCACGTCAAACAGGGCAGGGGTGCGGACGTCCTCCTTGCGGATGACGGCGCAGCAGCCTTCTTTCAGGCTGCGGGGAATATTTTCATAGAAGCCGCCGCCGGTGATGTGGGAAACACCCTTGACGGTGACTTCCTTCATCACAGCCAGAACGGGCTTGACGTAGATGCGGGTGGGTGCAAGCAGTGCTTCGCCCAGCGTTCCGTCAAGGCCTTCATAATGGCGCTGCAGAACATCGGGGTTGTTTTCAAGGTCGAAAATTTTGCGAACCAGCGAGAAACCATTGGAATGTACGCCGGAAGAGGGCAGAGCGATGATGACATCACCTGGCTTCATGGTGGAGTTGTCAAGAATCTTGCTCTTGTCCACGGCGCCCACGGTAAAGCCGGCCAGGTCATATTCGTCCTCGGGGTAGAAGCCCGGCATCTCGGCGGTCTCGCCGCCGACAAGCGCACAGCCGGCCTGCACGCAGCCCTCGGCCACGCCGGCAACCAGTTCGGCAATGCGCTCCGGTACGTTTTTGCCGCAGGCAATGTAGTCAAGGAACACCAGCGGCTTGGCACCGGCGCAGATGACATCGTTGACACACATGGCCACGCAGTCAATACCAACGGTATCATGTTTGTTCATATACTGGGCAATACGCAGCTTGGTGCCAACGCCGTCGGTTCCGGAAATCAGCACGGGATGCGGCATATCGGTGCAGTCCAGTTCAAACAGACCGCCGAAGCCGCCCAGCCCGCCGATGCAATGCTCATTCATGGTGCGGGCAACGTGCTTCTTCATCAGGTCAACGGCTTTGTAACCGGCGGTAATGTCCACGCCGGCGGCCGCATAGCTTGCGGAATAACTTTTTTCCATTTGGTTTTCCTCCCTTGAAAAACTCACAGTCTCTTGTTGGAATGGGACTGGCTCAGGGGTTTGTCGTACACAATGTCCATCGTCTCGGAGGGCGGGGCAACAGGGTAATCACCGGTAAAGCAGCCGGTGCAGAATCCGCAGTCACTGTGAATGGCGAGCTGCCGGACGTGTTCCACGCTCAGATATCCGAGGGAATCCGCACCCACCAATTCCCGAATCTCCTCCACCGTGTGACCGGTGGCAATCAGGTCTTTTTCATCGGGAATGTCGGTTCCGAAGTAGCACGGATGTGCAAACGGCGGTGCGCTGATGCGGTAATGGACTTCTTTGGCACCCGCGTCGCGCAGCAGCTTGATGGTGCGGGCACTCGTTGTGCCGCGTACGATGGAGTCGTCAACCAGGATGACCCTCTTGCCCGCTACGGTGGAAGAAATGGCGTTGAGCTTGATGCGCACGCTGCTCTCCCGCTGGGCCTGAGAACCCTGAATGAAGGTGCGGCCCACATATTTGTTTTTGATGAACCCGGGTCCGTAGGGGATCCCGCTCTCCTGCGAGTAGCCGAGTGCGGCATCGAGACCGGAATCCGGTGCACCAATGACCACATCGGCCTCCACCGGGTGTTCCTGCGCAAGGAACCGGCCAGCCTGCAGGCGGGCCTCATGAACGCAGGTGCCTTCGATGATGGAATCCGGACGGGCAAAGTAGATATACTCAAAAACGCACATCGTGTGCGGCGCGGTGCCGCAGTGGGTGCGGATGGTGCGCAGACCGGAATAATCGACAACAACAATCTCTCCGGGCTCTACATCCCGCACAAAGCGGGCACCCACGGCGTCCAGCGCACAGCTTTCCGAGGCAAAAGCCCAGCCGGAGCCATCGGGCAGCTGACCAATGCACAGCGGGCGGAACCCGTGCGGGTCACGCGCTGCGATGAGCTTGGTGTGCGTCATGATGACCAGGCTGTATGCGCCGGAAATCTGTTCCATCGTGCGGCAGACCGCCGTCTCAATGTCGGGGCTGATCAGGCGGTTCTGGGTGAGCAGGTAGCCGATAACTTCGGTGTCGGATGTGCCGTGGAAGATGGAACCGGTCATTTCCAGCTTGTGGCGGAGCTGCGGGGCGTTGGTCAGATTGCCGTTGTGGCAGATTGCCATCGTGCCCTTGCAGTGGTGCAGCACCATGGGCTGGGCGTTGGCGCGGCTGCGCTGGCCGGAGGTCGCATAGCGGACGTGGCCGGTCGCCATCTTGGCGCCTTTGGGCAGGTCGTTCAGAACGCGCGGGGTAAAGACCTCACTGACTAGGCCAAGGTCACGGTAGCCGGTGAGCACACCGTCCACGTTGAGAGCAATGCCGCAGCTTTCCTGCCCGCGGTGCTGAAGCGCATACAAGGCGCTGTATACGGCACTCACCATATCGGTGCGGCCGGTGGTGTCATAGATGCCGAATACACCGCATTCTTCGTGCAGTGCTTCGGCGGAGGAATAATCCTTCATGGGTGAAACTCCGTTCTGTCAGATTGTGAATCAGCCCAGCAGGCGCTTCATGACTTCCTGATAGGCATCGGCCTCACCGCCCATATTGCGGCGGAACAGGTCCTTGTCCAGGTGTGCGCCGGTGGTGGCATCCCAGAAACGGCAGGTGTCGGGGCTGATTTCATCGGCCAGAATAATGGTGCCGTCAGGCAGGCGGCCGAACTCCAGCTTGAAATCAATCAGACGGATGTTGGCATCCAGCATAATCTTCTTGAGAATCTCATTGATTTTGAAGCTGTACTCGGTGATGGTGTCAATTTCCTCCTGCGTGGCCAGATCCAGCGCCAGAGCATAGTAGTGGTTGATAAACGGATCATGCAGGTCATCGTTCTTGTAGCTGAACTCCAGAATGGGGGTCTTGAATGCGGTGCCCTCCGGCACGCCCATGCGGAGCGTGAAGTGACCGGCGGCAACATTGCGGATGATGACCTCAAGGGGAACGATGGAAACCTTCTTCACCAGCGTGTCGCGGTCGTTCAGTTCCTCAACGTAGTGGGTGGGAATGCCTTCCTTCTCCAGTTTCTGCATCAGCGCGTTGGAGAGCTTGTTGTTGACAATGCCCTTGTCACGAATGGTGCCTTTCTTCTCGCCATCACCGGCGGTGGCATCATCCTTGTAGTGGACCATGACGATCTCAGGGTCGGAGGTGGCGAACACCTGCTTGGCTTTGCCTTCGTACATCTGTTCTTTAATTTCAACGTTCATAATCTAAGACACTCCTTACTGATGTTTTTTACTGTGCAGAGGACTTGAGTTACTTGCTTCTATTATATAAGGTAAATGCGGGAAATACAAGGTTACAGGGTCTGGGCTTCCGCACAGATGGCGGCGTCCTGTGTGGCGATGGCGGCGGCGGTGTCGGCGCGGAACGCTTCGAGGCGCGCGGCCAAGTCATCGTCCGCAACGGCAAGCATTTCAACCGCCAGGTAGGCGGCGTTCTTTGCACCGTTGAGCGCCACGGTTGCAACTGGGAACCCGGAAGGCATCTGTACGGTGGCGAGCAGCGCGTCCAGCCCATCCATGGCACCGCCCTTCATGGGGATGCCCACAACCGGCAGGGTGGTGTTGGCGGCAAACGCGCCGGCAAGGTGTGCGGCCATTCCGGCTGCGCACAGAATAACGCCGTATCCTTCGCTGCGTGCGGACTTGGCAAACGCTGCGGCGGCTTCCGGTGTGCGGTGCGCGGAGAGAATGTGCGCCTCATAGGGAACATCAAACTCTTTCAGGACGCTGCAGGCGGCTTTTACAACAGGCCAGTCGCTGTCGGAACCCATGATGACGGCAACTTTTTTGCGGTTCGGCATGAAATCCTCCTCCTTTTGGACGGTGAAAAAAGATAAGCGCAGTGTACACGGGTACACTGCGCTTATCTTACGGTATCTTGTGTATGGTTTGCCAGCGGGATACAGTGCGGCGCGGATGACTGACGCATTTTGGACAACTTTTCACGCACAACACAACCCTCCGTTTCATCTGGCTGTAAAATAAGTGTAAAACGCAGGAACTGAAAATGCAAGAGCCAAAACTTTTTTTGTCGCACTTCCCAGAGTGACTAAATTTAATCTATGCATTTTGTCGAATTTGTTCAGAGAAAAAACAGGGAAGTATGACTTTTTCCGATGCGGTTTTGTGTTATAATAAGAAAAACGGCTCTCAAGGAGCAGGAGGAACCGGTATATGGCTTTGTTTCGCACGGCCCTGGTGCTGGGCAAAGGCGGATTTGGCACCGAATTGGGCGAAATGCTGCTGGACTGCGGCGGGTTTGCCCATGTAATCTATCTTGACGACAATTCCCCGGATGCTGCCGGCCCGCTGGCAGACTATATTGACCCTGCGCTGAAAAACCGCTGTGCAGCGGCCTTTGTTGGACTTGGCAGCAATGAACTGCGCCTGAAATGGCTGCAAAAACTCCGGGCAGCGGGCTATAAAACGCCGGCTTTTATCCATCCCGCGGCGGAGGTCTGTCCATCGGCTTCCATTGGCCCGGGAAGTATTGTACTGCCGTTTGCCTTTGTGGGGGCACATACGGTGGTGGGGACCGGGTGTATTATCAATGTGGGGGCAATCGTGGACCATGATGTCACGCTCGGCAGCGGCGTTCACGCGGCGCCTCGCGCTACAATCAAGGCGAACGCGGTGGTTCATCACTGCACCAAGGTAGACACCGGGGAAATTGTCCGCTCTCCCTGGGAAACGAAGGCAAAATAATACCGCATACAGAGCAAAAACCGGCATGGCTCCAAGCCATGCCGGTTTTTTAGTTACTCAATTATTCATAGCGCAGGCCAAAGCCGGAACGGTAGTAGTTTCCGTCGGCATCGCAGTAGGCATAGCTGCCGCCGCGCACATTTGCAAGAATGGCCGGGTCAATGTATTGATCCTTGTCATAGCCGGGAACATCATTGGGGGAAACACAGACTTCCCGCATCACGCCGTCAATCTCTTTTTCCTGAATGGCAATGACATCCAGCGAAGAAATCATCGTAAGGCTCATCTTGCCGGTGGGGTTGCAGGCGCCGGACAAAACGTCCATCTGTGCGTTCAGCGCGTTGCTCATGGCAACAGGGGAAACCGTGTACTGGAAGGTCAGGCCGTCACAGTAGGGTTCCAGATTTTCCAGCAGCCAGGGATTGCAGACCACGCAGGTGGCAATGACTTTGCCGCCGTGTGCATGAACCTTCTCGGACAGCGTTTTGATATCCGCCACGCCGCGCAGCGTGTGGACAGGAATCATCCGGCCGGTCTTTTTCTGGCTCTTGTTGACCTCGCGCTCTTCCACCATCAGACCGTCCACCAAATCGAGCACAGGCATGGCCTTCTGGAGGAAGACAATATTGTTCTGCTTGGGCCAGACATGGAGATAGGCGTAGTCGCAGTCATCGGGATTGTCGACAACCGTGTAGCCGCGGGCGGTGAACAGCTCGGCAAGCTGACGGCGCATCTTTTCGTTGTTGGCTTCACCTGCCACACCGGCACCCATTGACTGGGCCAGAGAGGCTCCGGCGTCATCGCCGGAAAAGACGGCAATGTAAACCTTTTTGCCCTGCGGGATTGGCAGCGCACCATTGTGATTTTTGGCCAGGACAACCTCTTTCTGGCAGGCGGCATAGGCGGCCTTTTTGGCACCCTCAAGGTTTTCCTCCCGAACGCGGTCGGCCTCATTGGGGTCAAGATACGGGTTGTCCACCCGCTTTTGACGGAACAGGCTGAGCAGACGGCAGTAGTTTGCGCGGTCGAGATCCTCCTTGGGAAGATACCCCTGCTCCACGGCTGCCACGATGTTCACAGAATCTGAATTGCCGCCGATGACATCGGTGCCGGCAGAGATTGCTTTGGCATAGCGTTCGGGAATGCTCAAATCCTCCACACCGTAAATCTGTACAGTGGTGATGCCGGAGTCCGAGTTTACATATCCGTCAAAGCCCATCGTATCCCGAGCCAGATCGGTAATCAATTCTTTGGAGTACGCGGAGGGAACTTCCTCAGTGGAAGTCAGCTTGCCTTTGTAATACTGCGGCTTGCTGCGGCCGTCCGTGCCCACGCGGGAATAGTCCGGCATGATGGCGGACGCTTTCTCGTCAAAGGCGGCCTGGAACGGCGGCAGATGGTACTTTTCCATCGAGCCTTCAGTGGGGTAAAGCCGCCACTGACCAATGGGCAGATGCGGCTCAAAGCCGTTCTCCGCCGGGCCATCGCCGGGGAAATGCTTGACAGTCAGTACGACGGAACCCTCGTTCAGCCCGTCATCGCCGTTCTGGTAGCCGCGAACCAGTTCCTTTGTGATGCCCGCCGTTACATCGGGACGTTCACCGTAGGTGCCGGAGTTGCGAGGCCAGCGCGGGTCGGTAGAAACATCCACCTGCGGGCCGTACATGATATCCAGACCGCAGGCTTTCATCATTTTGCGGTCGGTGTCTGCCATGTTGTAGACAAGGTCATAGTTGCCGTCGCCCAGGCAGGCGGCACCCATGCCGAGAAAATCGGGGTATCCGATGTTGATGGGGTTGGTGTGCAGAGAATAGGGGATGGCAACACCGCCCTGACAGGCCTCGTATTCAACATACTGCGTGCCGATGTTGTGGTAGAGTGCGGCAACGCCGGCCTCAGCACGCATTTCACCGCGGTAGACGCCGGCCGTGATTTTCTTGTCCAAAACGTCACTGTCATCCACCTGCATCGAAACGCCGGGCAGGATAGAAGGGGGCGCAGGCTCAGCAGGGTCATTGCGCTTAAAGATTTTTGCGGGGATGATTTGTCCGTTTTCGTCTTCCGCCTCTTTCCGGGTCATCGAGACGGGCGTGTTCCACAGCGTGTTCAGCACAAGGCCGGCCTGCTGACGCAGCGGCAGGTGAGCGACCATGTCTTTAGCACGAACCTCGTCACTGTTGCGCCAGTCCTCGTAGGGGGAAAGAATGCCGTCATTGTCCATATCTTTGAAATACAGACCGTCCTTGACGATGACGCCGCAGGTGGTGACGCCGATGGTGGGGCCGTTCTCGTTGTGAAAATAAACCGGCTCCAAATAGAAGTCGCGGATGCTTTCGCCTTCCTCCAAAACGTAAGGCGCGGGAATGTACCCGTTCTTCATGTTAGGGTCAATGGTTACGGGGTTCTTCTTCATGAAAACACTCCTTTTTGTGAGATTGTCACGCGAACATGGGATGCTTCCGCTGCGGAACGAATCATCCGACAACGGAAAAACTTCTATTTCATTATGGAGAAAAAGTATTTTTCATTCTACCATATTTTGTAAACAAAGAGCGATAAACAGGAAAGCGGAGAGATTTTGGCTGCATAAGTCCCAAAAAACGGATGGCAGGCTGGACGGGAAACCTTGCGTCTTTTCTTAAAAAAGCATACAATAAAATTGAATTTGTGTGCTGACGCTGCGTCCGTCCGGCCGAATGCCATGAGGACGGGAATTTATTCCCGGAAAGGACTGCCATGAACAGACAGGAAGTTTTAGATTGGTGCCAAAAGCAATATGGTACGCAACCGGATTACCCATGGAATGACGATGACGCCGTTTTGCGCCATTCGGGAACTGGCAAATGGTATGCGGTGCTCATCCATGTGTCCCGAAAAAGGCTTGGCCTTGCAGGGGAGGGAATGGCCGAGGTGATGAACCTCAAATGTGACCCGCTTCTTATCGGCAGCCTCCGGATGCAGCCGGGGTACTGTGCGGCGTATCACATGAACAAAGATAGATGGATCAGTGTGCTGCTCGGCGGCCCCGCCCGGGATGAGGACGTCAAGGCACTGATTGATATGAGTTTTCGCCTGACGGGGCAGAAGAAAGGCCGCGCAAAGGCAAAATAACAAGAGTGAGGGCAGAAAGGGGGACCGTGCGGTGGCAGAAAAAGAACGCGTCTATGTTGCGATTGATCTTAAATCGTTTTATGCTTCGGTGGAGTGCGTGGAGCGCGGCCTTGACCCGCTCACGACCAACCTCGTGGTGGCGGATGCCAGCCGGACGGAAAAAACCATCTGCCTTGCAGTCTCCCCATCACTGAAATCCTACGGCATTCCCGGCCGTCCCAGGCTGTTTGAGGTGGTGCAGAAAGTCCGGGATGTCAATGCCCGGCGCCGCCTTGCTGCCCCCGGACGCACGCTGACCGGGGAATCTTATTTCGCATCGGAATTGAACGCCAACCCCGAACTGGCTGTCAGTTACCTGACCGCTCCGCCGCGCATGGCGTTTTATATTGATTACAGCACCCGCATTTATCATATTTATCTCAAGTACATTGCGCCGGAGGATATCCACGTCTACTCCATTGATGAGGTAATGATGGATGTGACGGATTATCTTTCCACCTACAACATGACGGCGCGGGAACTGGCAATGACGATGATTCGGGATGTCCTTCATGAGACAGGCATCACCGCAACGGCGGGAATCGGGACCAACCTCTATCTCGCCAAGGTTGCAATGGATATTGTCGCCAAACACGCCGAGCCGGATAAGGACGGTGTGCGCATGGCGGAACTGGATGAAATGTCCTACCGCCGCGAGCTTTGGAGCCACCAGCCGCTGACGGATTTCTGGCGTGTCGGCAAAGGCTACGCCCGCAAGCTGCAGTCGCGCGGCATTTTCACGATGGGGGATTTGGCACGCTGTTCACTTGAGGATGAGCAGTGGCTTTACGGCACCTTCGGCGTCAACGCGGAGCTGCTGATTGACCATGCGTGGGGGTGGGAGCCGTGTACGGTGGCAATGATAAAAAAATACCGCCCCGAAACAAACTCCTTCAGTTCCGGGCAGGTCCTCCAGTCACCCTATCCATTTTCCTCGGCACGCCTTGTTGTGCAGGAGATGGCGCAGGCGGTGGCACTGGACCTTGTGGATAAACGCATGGTCACTGACCAGATGGTTCTGACCATCGGCTATGATGTGGAATGCCTGACAAACCCCGAAATCCGCCGCCATTACCACGGTGAAGTGACCAAAGATGCATACGGACGCAGCATCCCCAAACACGCGCACGGAACCGCCAATTTGGGACGGCAGACCTCCTCGGCACGGCTCATCACAGAGGCGGTCATGGCACTGTTTGATAAAATTGTGAACCCGAACCTCCTTGTGCGCCGCCTGACGCTCACAACCAACCATGTGGTAGATGAAGCACAGGCCGTTCTTTGTCAGTCACGGGAATGTGAACAGCTCGACCTTTTTACCGACTATGCCGCGCGGGAACAACAGCGCAAAGAGGAAAACGAAGCACTTGACCGGGAACGCCGGATGCAGGAGGCTGTGCTGAGCATCAAGAAAAAATACGGAAAAAACGCAATCCTCAAGGGAATGAATTTGCAGGAAGGCGCCACGGCGAAGGAACGCAACGCACAAATCGGCGGGCATAAGGCGTAAGGAGGGAATGAGAGTGAAAAGCAACTATGCGGATCATTCCTATGACGACATCATCAATCTGCCGCATCCTACCTCCGCCAAATATCCCCGGATGCCGGTTGAAAACCGGGCAGTGCAGTTTGCCCCTTTTGCGGCGCTGACGGGGCATGAGGCCGCCATCCGGGAAACCGCCCGCCTGACCGACACAAGGCCGGAACTGGATGAATACGAAAAAGAAACCATCGACCGCGCACTTCGCTGCCTTATGCAGAATCCGGGAAAGCTCTGTGCAGAGTTTACCTGTTTTGTCCCGGACAGCAGGAAAGAGGGCGGCAGTTTTGCGGTCATCACGGGCAGTGTCAAAAAGTTGAATGATGTCACCCGCATCCTGACCCTCACCGATGGACGGAACATCCCCGTTGATGATATTATGAAAATTGAAATAAAATGGGACACCGTACCGTAAAAAAGCTGATACCCAAGAAACACCGCAGTCGGGAAGGGCAGTCGGGTATCCTGCGAACGGATGAAGAAAAGAGGAAAGTTTTACAGCAATATGGAAGAAAACAAAGATTTTTTTGGGACAGAGCCTGTATTCGAACTTCTCATGCGGCTGGCACCTCCGGTCATGCTGGCACAGCTGATACAGGCACTGTATAATATTGTGGACAGCTATTTCATCGGGCAGTATTCAAAGGATGGACTTGCCGCGCTGTCGGTTATCTTCCCGATTCAGCTGACCCCGCCATTCTGACCCTTGGCAATACGGCTTTGCGGATTATTGGCATCAGTTTTGTGCCCATTTCCTTTTCGATTGTGATTCCGACCTACTTTCAGGCAATCGGCATGGGCAAACAGAGCATCGTCTTGACCGTTTTGCGGCAGATTGTGCTGCTGATTCCGCTTGCGTGGATGTTTTCTTTGCTGGGAGTCGACTATGTGTGGTGGGCGTTTCCAACGGCAGAGATGATCACGGCGGCGACTGCCTGCATTCTCTATCGGAAATACCCGATGAAGGAACCTGCCGGATTAAAAGAAGAATAAAAACATAAAATCGACAAAAAACTCTGGACATTTCAATAAAAGTGAAGTACAATAATCCGAGTACCTTTTTAACGTTCCGACGTCCAATCATGGACCGGCTCGTTTCCGCTTCTGCATAAAGGCAAAAAATGCGGCGTTCGTGCGTCAAAAAAAGACCGGCCAATTGTTCCGGAATTCCTTTATTGCGCCGCGCTGAGCAAGGAGCATACTCGGCTATCTGCGCTGCCGACCCTGAAGGGCCGGCACTTTTTATGGCCTGCTCCAAATGTAAACAACGGAAAAGTCAGGGGTTTTTATGTTAGCAACCAAAACGAAAGAACATATTCGGCGCCGAGCGGCAATCCTCATCCCGCGGTGGGGAACGCTGCTGGGGGCGCTGGCGGCACTTGGCATCTGTGTAGCCTTTACGGGGACCCAGCTCCGCGTGGTGGAAATTACGGACAGCCACGGTGCGCGCGGCGTGACAATCACCATGGCACAGGAGATTGATACCCTCATGGCGCAAACGGGGATCAGCACACCTGCCACAGATGACGAACTGCTCATCACCGAGGAGGACGGACGGGCGCGCATCCATATTCTTCGCGCCTACACGGTTCCGGTCATTGCGGACGGCGCGGAGCAGGATGTGGTCGTGACGGGCGGAACGGTGGCCGATGCACTGCAAAAATGCGGCATCACATGGGAGGAAAACGACATTGTTGAGCCTGCGCTGGACAGTGAAACGCAGCCCGGTACCTCCATCACGGTACACAGGGTCCGCTATGAGGAGTATACGCTGGAGGAGCCTATCCCGGTGGATGTCCAGCGTGTGGAGACAAGTCTTTTCTATCGCTGCCAGAACTTTGAGCAAGTCGCACAGGAGGGCAGGGAAGGCCGCAGTTTGGTTTCTTACCGCGAGACCTATGTGGATGGTGAACTGACCGAAACAATCGAGACGGGACGGGAAGTTCTCACGGAAATGGTTCCCCGCATCGTTAAATGTTACGGTGAGGGCGCACCGGTCAGCAGCTTTACCGGGCCGGAAATTGTGGACGGCAAGCCCGCAGAAGGAATCGCGGCCGTCTATACGGCCCAGCGCTCCACAGGGTATTCCGCATCCGCTACGGCTAAGGGCGCTTCGGGAAGGCGATTGACCTATGGAACGGTCGCAGTCAACCCTTCCATCATTCCCTACGGGAGTCTGATGTACATTACTTCTGCGGACGGGCAGTTTGTCTATGGCTACGCCTATGCGGCGGACACCGGCACCGCTATGATGACCGGCCATGCGTTCATTGACCTGTATTATGAAACTTATGCCGAGAGCGTAAAAAGCGCCGTGATTCCGGTCAATGTCTATGTGCTGGATGCAGAGACAGCCGCGCAGTACAAGGAAGCCAATGACGCCATTTTTGAGGCTGATACCGTTGTGGGACGCTGATAAACTTAAATAAACCAAGGACCCCGCCGCATTTCCCTCAAAAGGGAACGCGGCGGGGTCTTTGATGTTTATTATGGATGATTCGGGAAATTCAGGAAATACCCTTCTCTGCGGCGTACTCCTCAATCAATTCCCGCTCGAGGAACGGGGTCTTGACGCCCTCGCGGTCACGGTAGGCTTCGTGCCCTTTGCCGATGACTGCAATCAGATCGCCTTCCTGCGCGTGGTCAATGGCATAGTGCAGTGCGTCCAGACGGTCGGGAATTTCCACATACTTGGCATCAGGATTGCCTTTTTCCATGCCGACTTTGATATCGGCAATAATGTCCTCAACCTTTTCAAAGCGGTTATTGTCCTCGGTCAGAATGCAAAAATCCGCCATTTTTGCGCAGACTTCGCCCATGCCGTAGCGGCGCAGACGGCTGCGGTTTCCGCCGCAGCCAAATACGACAACCATGCGGTGGGGATGGTAGGCTTTCAGTGTCTCCATCAGGCTCTCGGCGGCCGCCTCATTGTGCGCATAGTCAATCAGGATGGTGAATTTGCTGCTGATGGGGACCAGCTCTACACGGCCTTTGACAACGGCTTTTTTCAGCCCTTCATGAATCGCGTCATCGTGCAGCCCCAGAACTTTCGCCACGCCGATGGTGGCCAGCGCGTTATAAATGCTGAACAGTCCGGGCATACCAACCTGAATCTCCATCGAGGTGCCGTCCGGTTCAGTCAGCGTAAACTCTACGCCCAGCATCTCCCGGGTGCGGAGCAGGCGGTATTCCTTGCCTGCACGGTAATCGGCTTGCTGTGCGTCAATGCCATACCGCACCAGCTCGCAGGTGTGGCCCTCCAGCAGCGCGTCCGTATTGGGGTCGTCGGCGTTCACGATGCCCACGTTGCAGCGCTTGAACAGCTCACCCTTCCAGCTTCGATATTCCTCAAAGCTGGAATGCTCGCCGGGGGCAATGTGGTCGGGATAAAGGTTGGTAAAGACGCCGACCTGATAGTGAATGCCCGCCACACGGTCCATCATCAGCCCCTGACTGGACACCTCCATCACGCAGGTGTCGCATCCGGCATCCGCCATCTGGCGCAGAATTTTCTGCAGTTCGTAGCTTTCCGGCGTTGTGTTGTTCAGGTCATAGTGCCGGCCCGGATAGTAAACACCGTTGGTTCCAATCATGCCGACTTTGTGCCCGGCGGCTTCAAGCACGGCTTTGATCATGTGCGTGGTGGTGGTCTTGCCTTTGGTGCCCGTCACACCCACCATGGTCATCTCGCGCGCGGGGCGGCCAAAATAGGCGGTGGACAGCAGTGCCAGCGCATAGCGGGTGCTCTGAAATTTGACCACGGTCACCTGCGGTATGGCGGCAAGGACTTCTGCGGGCAGGTCATGCTGAATGGCAAGGACTGCGGCGCCTTTTCCCGCCACATCGGCGGCATAGTCATGGCTGTCCCGCTGGGTACCCACAATGCAGACGAACAGTCCACCGGGGGTGACCTTGCGGGAATCATAGTAAATATCTGTCACTTCAACGTTCAAATCCCCCTGTACCAGTGTATAGGTCAGGTCTTTGAGCAGTTGTTTCAGCAGCATCTTCATCACCTCAGCGCTTCACAAAGTATTCGTCATACCAGACAAGGAACATAAAAATACACCAAATCTGCCGCCAGTTGTCCCGCTTGCCGGAAACGTGCTGATCGAGCATCCGGTTCAGCTCTTTCACATTGAAGAACTGTTCTGCGGCGGGACTGTTGAAAGATTCCCGCACGATGGAAGCGTATTTTTCTTCCCGCAGCCAGGCACGAACCGGAACAGGGAAGCCCAGCTTCTTTTTGTCGGCGGTCTTGGCGGGAATCGTTTTTTCCGCGGCGCCGCGCATCGCAATCTTGGTCTGCTCGGCCGTTACCTTGTGGCAGGTGGGAATGTGGCTGGCCAGCTCGAACACCTTGCGGTCCAAAAACGGAACCCGCAGTTCCAGACTGTTGGCCATGCTCATCTTGTCGGCTTTGAGCAGAATATCGCCCACCATCCAGAGGTTGAGGTCGCAGTATTCCATCTGCGTCACGGCATCCTGGCCTTTGGTGTGCTCAAAATAGGGGCGGGAAAGGTCGGTGGGAAGCGTCCTGCCGCTGTAATGCTTGAGCAGCTTTTTCTTGCGGCGTTCGTCCATCAGGTTCGTGTTGCCGATGTAGCGCTCTTCAAGCGGCTTGGAACGGCGCACAAGGAAGTTTACCCCATGCACGGGCGGCAAGTGTTCCGCCACGGCACCGATGACCCGGCGGATAGGCAGCGGAATACGGTCATACCAACTGACCGTGAACGGCTCCTTATAGATATTATAGCCGCCGAAAAATTCGTCCGCACCCTCGCCGGACAGGCAGACCTTGACCTGCTTCGAGGCTTCCCGGTTGACAAAGTAGAGCGCCACACTGGCGGCATCGGCCAGAGGCTCATCCATGTGATACTGAATCTTGCCAAGATTGGCCCAGTATTCTTCCGGCGTGATGCGGTAGGCGTAGTTCTTGACACCGATATGCTCGGAAAACTCCCGCGCATAATCCGTTTCGTCATACTGCTTGTCGGCAAAACCGACCGTGAAGGTTTTATCCACATGAGCCAGCGCCGCCATATAGCTGGAGTCTACGCCGGAGGAGAGGAAGCTGCCGACTTCTACATCGGCAATCTTGTGCACCTCAACGCTCTCCTTCATCGCGTCGCTGATCTCCTGTTCCCAGTCCTCCAGCGTTTTGGAAGTATCGGGGTCAAACTCGGGCCGCCAGTAGCGCTCGACCGTCAAAGTTCCGTTTTTCCACTCCATCCAGTGAGCCGGCATGAGTTTTTTTACGCCTTTGAAAAAGGTGTTTTCCCCCGGTGAATACTGATAGGAGAGGTAAAGAGGCAGCTGCTCCTCGTTCAGTTCCTTTTTGAAGCCGGGATGCGAAAGGAAACTCTTGATTTCACTGCCGAACAGCAGCTCGCCCTGTTCGTTCTGATAGTAGTAGAGCGGCTTGATGCCAAAATGGTCCCGAGCGCAGAACAGCGTCTGTTCCCGGCGGTCCCAGATGGCAAACGTGAACATTCCGCGCAGACGCTGCAAAAGATCTTTGCCCCACTGCTCGTAACCGTGAAGAAGAACTTCGGTATCCGACCGGGTGGCAAAGGTATGGCCGGCCTGCATCAGCTCGGCGGTCAGTTCCTGAAAGTTGTAAATCTCTCCATTAAAGATGACGGCCAGATTCCCGTCCTCATTGAACATAGGCTGCTTGCCGCCCTCAAGGTCAATGATGGACAGACGCCGCTGCCCCAAAGCCACCGGGCCTTCAATAAACTGTCCCTGTCCATCGGGACCGCGGTGAGCGATAGCGTCCATCATACTCTGAAGGATCTGCTGCATATCGTCCCGTGCGCCCACAAAGCCAACAATTCCACACATAATCGTTTTCCTCGTTCCTGTTGCTCACTGTCATTTTTGGATAGGTTCTATTATACACGTTTCTTCCCGGAAAGAAAAGCATTTGTGCAGGAAACCTGTTGTAAATTTCTCTTTCTATCCTGTATGCCGCACAAAGTTGCCGGCAGGGTTTGACATCGAAGTGGAATGGAAGTAAAATAAAATGATACATAAGAACCCATCAAAGAACCGTAAAAAGAAAGGTCAATCAATATGACGGATTTTCTTCCCGTTTTGCTGGGCAGTGATGCCAATGTCTATGGCATGGCCCGGAGCTTTTATCAGCAGTACGGTGTGCACAGCGTGGCAGTCTGTAAGGGGGCGCTGGTCGCTACGGCCAACTCAAACCTTGTAAAGATTGCCGTATTGGAACCGCAGTTGGAAGACGATGAAGTTTTTGAACGCACCCTGATTGAATTCGCCAAAGCTCATGCGGATAAGCCGCTTGTGCTTGTCTCCTGCGCGGATGGATATACCATTCTTATGGCGCGTCACAGGGAGGCACTGCGTCCTTACTACCACTTTGCCTGCCCTGAGCTGGAGACAGTCCTTGCGCTGGATATCAAGGATAATTTCTACCGTGCCTGTGAGGAACACGGCCTTTCCTACCCCAAAACCACAACCTGCACCGCGCAGAATTACGGCACAATTGAGCTGCCGTTTGAGTTCCCGGTTATCATCAAGGCCAGCAATTCGCCGGCTTACTGGAACTGTTCTTTCCCGCACAAGAAAAAAGTATTCCTTGCCAATGACCGGGCGGAGTATGATGCCGTCACAAAAGCCATCTACGGGAGTTCCTATCAGGATGATTTGATCCTTCAGGAGTATATTCCCGGTGACGACAACTGTATGCGGGTTGTCAATGCGTATTGCGGGCTGGACCACAAGGTTCGCCTGATTGCACTGGGCCGTCCTCTTCTCGAGGAGCAGACCCCCGAGGGAATCGGCAACTACGCGGCTATCCTTTCGGACCCCTCTTTCAATGACGCTGCACTTCTTGACAAGCTGTGCGCCTTCCTTGAGGATATGAAGTGGGAGGGCTTTGCAAACTTCGACATCAAGTACGATGCCCGCACCGGGGAATATAAGATGTTTGAGATGAACCCCCGTCAGGGACGTTCCAGCTACTTTGTCACCGCCGCGGGCTATAACTTGTCCAAGTGGCTGGTGGAGGATGTGCTGGAGCACCGCCCTGCGGAAAAAACCGTGGCAGACAGCGAGAGCCTTTGGATGATTGCGCCCTACGGTGTGATCCGGAAATATCTCAAAGACCCGGACCTTCTCGCAAAAGCCAATCGCCTGAAAAAGCAGGGCCGCTGTGCCCACCAGCTGTTCTGCAAAGAGGACTGGAACCTCAAACGGTGGCTGTGGTATCTGCGCAGCCAGCTGAACTATTACCGCAAGACCGCCCGCTATTACGGCAACAAAGGCCTGCGGGACTGATAAACACCCAACAACAGGAGGGGAGCGCCTATGTGTGGAATTACCGGATTTGCCGAGCGCAGCCATAATGCGGAACAGGCCCGCAAAATCGTCAAAGGAATGGCCGACCTGATTGCCTACCGCGGCCCGGACGGTGAGGGCTACTATGTGGACGACCAGGTGGCGCTGGGTCATCGCCGCCTGTCCATCATTGACCTTGAGGGCGGCAAACAGCCCATGTTCAACGAGGACGGCAGCAAGGTCGTGATTTTTAACGGGGAAATTTACAATTTTCAGGACCTTCGCACCGAACTGGAGGCCGCCGGTCATACCTTTTCAACAAAATCCGATACCGAAGTTCTGCTCCACGGCTATGAGGAGTGGGGCAAGGAACTGCCCGGACGGCTGCGCGGAATGTTCACTTTTGTGATTTGGGACCGCGTCAGCCATACGATGTTCGGCGCGCGGGATATTTTCGGCATCAAACCGTTCTATTATTATAACGTTGACGGTTTGTTCCTGTTCGGAAGCGAAATTAAGAGCTTCCTCGCGCACCCCGGCTTCAAAAAGGAACTGAATGAGGAACGCCTGCCCGAATATCTGAGCATTGAGTATATCCCCAACGAGGAAACAATGTTCCGCAATGTGTTCAAGCTGCCGAGCGCCCATATGTTTACTTGGAAAGATGGAGAACTTACGGTGGAGCGCTACTACGAACTCAAGTATCATGTGGACGAGAGCAAAAGCCTTGAGGAATGGGAACAGATTATCACCGATACTTTTGCCGAGAGCGTTGCCGCACACCAGATTGCCGATGTGGAGGTGGGATGCTTCCTCTCCTCCGGCGTGGATTCCAGCTTTGTCGTGAACGAGGTTGCCAAGGGAACCCCGCACGTCAAGAGCTTTTCGGTGGGCTACGCGGAGGAAAAGTATTCCGAATTGCCTTACGCCCAGGAATTCAGCAAAGAAATCGGCGTGCCAAGCATTGCCAACACGGTGGATGCCGATCAGTTCTTTGAGGCAAACCGCGTGATTCAGTGGTATCTTGATGAGCCGATGCCCAACCCGGCGGAGGTTCCGCTCTATTTCCTCGCAAAGAACGCCCGCAAATATGTTAAGGTCGTCCTTTCCGGTGAGGGTGCCGATGAACTGTTCGGCGGTTACCCGATGTACTGCCAGGCCGTTCATTTTATGGATTACGAACATAAGGTTCCCAAACCGGTGCGGAAGTTTGCGGGCAAAGTGGCCAAAAAGCTGCCGGAAGGATTCAAGGGCAAACACTTCCTTGTGCGCGGTGCGCAGGAACCGTGGCAGCGCTATATGCGCGCCAATTATGTCTTTGCGGACCCGGAGGAGCGCGACCGTTTCCTGAAGAAAAAGTATAACAGCCCCCGGCCGGAAACTTTCTTCAAGCCCTACTTTGATAAGGCAAAAGGTCTTGATGAACCCACCCAGCTTCAGCTTGTGGATATGCAGACCTGGATGCTCTATGATATCCTGCTCAAAGCGGATCGCATGAGTATGGCCAACAGCCTTGAACTGCGCGTGCCGTTTTTGGACCGCAAGATGCTGGATGTCGCACTCTCTATCCCGCAGCGCTACCGCTCCGGGAAGGAGGAAACCAAAATCGCATTGCGCGGCGCGGCTATGAAGCAGCTTCCCGAAAGTGTGGCACACCGCAAAAAGCTGGGCTTCCCGGTCCCGCTCAACGACTGGCTCCGCGAGGATAAATACTATCAGATGGTTCGGGAAAAGTTCACTGGCCCCGTAGCAGAAAAGTTCTTCAACACTGATGAGCTTCTCCGTCTGCTCGATGACCACAAGGCGGGCAAGGCCAAAAATATGACGAAAATCTGGAGTTTCTACTCTTTCATTCTCTGGTATGAACTGTACTTCGTCAACTCCGCTGCCCCTGCCGGCGTCTATGACAACTGATTGAAAATAAAAACGGCGTGTGCCGGTATCCCTCTGTGCGTTGAGGGAACCAGCACACGCCGTTTTGTTTGATCAATCAAATAACCTTGTGCTCCATCCACTTGCCGCTGAAAAATCGGATGGAGAAGAAAATACCCCGGCAGATCCAGTCGATGAACATTCCGAACCATACGCCGGTCAAACCCATGTTCAGCTTAAGAACAAAGAAGTAACTCAGAAGAACTCGGAACAGCCACATACTGAAGATGCTGACCGTCATGGTGAAGCGCGCATCTCCGCCGCTGCGCAGAGCGTTGGGCAGAGTAAAGCTCAAAGCCCAGAAGAAAACGCTGAAAACGCAGAACCAGCGCATCACCGTCACACACATGGCAGCGGCCTCGGCAGAAAGGTGGAAAAGCGAGCAGATCCAAGGACAGAGGAAGAACATGGAGCAGTTGGTAATGGCCAGTCCGCCTACGGCAATTCCCATCAGGAGGAGTGTATAGTGCTTGGCCTGTTTTTTCTCCCCTGCACCAAGGCAGCGCCCTACCACAGGAATCATGGCAAGACTCATGGTATTGCCGGGAATGTTGGCAAGACTGCTGACCGTGTTGGCTACGGCATTGGCCGCAATAGCCGCCGTGCCTAAAGTTGAGGTCAGACTGCTCACGCAGAGCTTGCCGATTTGGAACATTCCATTTTCAAGACCTGAGGGAATGCCAATCGAAAGGATGCGCTTGATGAGCACACCGTCCGGCTTGATGTCGGACAGAGCCGCAATGCGCAGCGGATTCTCAAATTGCTGCTGCTGGTAAAGCACCCATACGGCCGCAACGATGCGCCCAATCAAGGTGGCCAGCGCCGCACCGAGAACACCCATATGGAGCCCGTAGATGAACAGCGCATTGCCGCCAATATTGATGACGTTCATCACAAGGCTTGCCAGCATGGAGATGCGGCTGTTGCCCTGCGCACGGAACAGCGCTGCACCGCCGTTGTAAAAACCAATGAAAGGGTAGGAGATGGCACTGATAAAAAAGTAAATCTGAGCAAAGTTCATGACGTTATCCTCAATCTGCCCAAAGACCAAACGCAGAATGGGACGGCTGAAAATCATCACAAGGAACATTACCGCAATGGTGCTGACCCCCAGAACAACATACAGCTGTGCCGCACTGCGCCGGGCGCTTTCACTGTCCTTGCGCCCGAGATACTGACTGCTGATGACCGCGCCGCCGGTGGCTAAGGCAGAGAGAATCTGAATGATCAGAACATTGATACTGTCCACGAGGCTTACACTGGAAACTGCCGCCTCGCCTACGCCGGAGACCATCAGTGTGTCCGCTAACCCCATTGTGACAGCGAGAAACTGCTCAAGAAGCAAAGGCAGAATCAGCCGGACCAAAGATTGTCTGGAAAAAATCGGTTCCGCTGCCGCAGCGGAGGGAGAATTTTTCATGTTTGCCCCACACCTTTTTAATAATTATCGGTGGTATTATAAGCCGCCACGGCAAACAAGTCAATATTTGTTCGAAATGAAAGGATATTGTCCTGCCAACTCGGCAATTTTAGTTCGATTCCAGCCCGAGAAGATATTTTTTGACCGCCGGTCTGTCCCCGTACCGGATACCGTATCCGCCCAACGAGCCATCTGCACGGATGACGCGGTGACAGGGGACAACAATGATTACTGGGTTGACATGGTTGGCCATTCCCACTGCCCGGCAGGCTTTTGGCGCGCCGACAGCCTGCGCAATCTCGCTATAACTGCGGGTTTCACCGTAGGGAATATCGCATAGTGCACGCCAGACCCGCAGCTGAAAAGGCGTTCCGTGCAGGGAAAGCGGCAGGTCAAAGCGGCGGCGAGTGCCGGCAAAATATTCCTGCAGCTGCGCGGCGGTCTGTTCCAAAAGAGGACAGGGACGCTCCGGCTCACTGCGGTCCTCCACCGGTGCGATGCGGCACACTCCATTTTCATCCGCTTCCAACCGCAAAAGTCCGATGGGGGAGGGTTCATATAGAAGGCTGTTCATTTCCTCGGCGCTCCTTTCATCCTGCATGGGCGGTGTTTTCTCCAGCATATCAGATTCCCGCCCGCTGCGCAAGGACGGTATGCAGCTGCAGCGATTCGCATACGATTACGCAGGGGGCGATAGCGATGGGAAACGGCACAGCGGGGAAGCGGTCTTCTAAGAGGGCAGGGAACCGGTTTGTCACGCCCGCTATGGACCGGCATATTCGCCGCCGTATTCAATTTTTCGCGGCGGCAGTGGCAATCATCTGCTTCGGCGGGCTTCTTGTACGGCTTTTTGTGCTGCAAATCCTTGACCCGGAAAACTACGCCGACAGGGCCGCCGGCCAGCAGCTCAGGGATACCACACTCCCTGCCGCACGGGGTGAAATCTATTCTGCGGACGGTGTGACACTTGCTGCAAGTGAGACTTGCTGGACCATCCGTGCCTCGCCCCGTGAACTTCAGGATGAACTTGTGGAGCCGGCGGCAAAGGCCCTGAGCGGGATTCTTGAACTGGATGAGCAAACTGTGCTGAAAAAGCTCTCCCAGCGCAGCAGCAATGACTGCCTGCTGCGCCGCCGTGTGGACGCAGAGATGGCCGCGGCGGTGCGTACCTGGTGCGCAGAGCATGACGCAAAGGGAATCCAGATTTTGCAGGATACCCGCCGCGTCTACCCGGAAGGGAATTTTATGGGATGTATTCTTGGATTCACGGATGTGGACAATCAGGGGCTTTGGGGACTGGAGCTCGAATATGATGAACAGCTGACCGGTGAAAACGGTACCATTCTCACGGCCAAAAACGCATGGGGCTATGATATGCCTACCCATTACAGCACGCTGCAAGAAGCAGTGCCGGGCAGCAGCCTGACGCTCACAATCCGTGATGACATCCAGCATTATCTGGAAAGCGCGCTCACGGCTGCGGTGGAAGAACATCATGTGTCCGCCCGTGCGGTGGGGATTGTTATGGATGTGAATACCGGCGCGATTCTTGCCATGTCCACCAAACCCGACTATGACCCAAATAATCCGCGGGTCCTTGTGGACGACGAAGAGCGCAGTCGTGTCAACTCGCTCACCGGGGAGGAACGCAGTGCCGCACTCCAGACTGCCCAGCAGGCACAGTGGCGAAACAAAGCCATCAGCGACTTGTATGAGCCGGGCAGCGTGTTCAAGCTTATCACCTGTTCCGCCGCATTGGACACCGGTGCGGTCACCGCCAATACGACCTTTGTCTGCGCCGGAAAAATCAATGTGGCTGGCACAACGTTTCGCTGTGCAAACGGCCATATCCACGGCGCCGAGACGGTGGCTCAGGGACTGGCGGTTTCCTGCAATCCCTGCTTTATACAAATCGGTGCACGGCTTGGAAAAGAAAATTTCTGCCGCTACTTTGAAGCCTTCGGCCTGCGCAGCTCTACCGGTATTGACCTGCCGGGTGAGATGAAGCGCAGCGAATATTACACGGCCGACCGGATGGGCCCGGTGGAACTGGCCAGCTGTTCATTTGGCCAGAGCAGTAAAATCAGCTATCTGCAGATGCTCACAGCTGTCTGCGCCGTAGTCAATGGAGGAAGGCTCATGCAGCCCTATGTGGTTGCAGCAATCACCGATGCCGATGGTCAGGTGAGCTATGAGGCCCAGCCCACCGTCAAGGCACAGGTAATCCGGGAGGAAACCTCCGCCGTTATGCGGGAACTGATGGAGGGCGTTGTGACCTTTGGCACCGGAAAAAATGCCGCCGTGGCCGGTTACCGCGTGGGCGGCAAATCCGGAACCAGCCAGAAACTGGACAGCGAAAACGAGCGCGCCCGCATTGCCAGTTTTGTGGCCGTGGCGCCGATTGAAGAGCCGCGTCTGGCTGTGCTGATCTGTCTGGATGAGCCGCACAGCTGGACAACGAGCGGCGGCGCACTCTCCGGTCCGGTATGTGCCGAAGTGCTGAGAAAAAGTTTGCCGCGCCTTGGCATAGAACCAAGCTATACCGAGAAGGAACAGGAAAAATATTTTACGGTCGTTCCCGATGTCACCGGATGGCGCACAGCCGCCGCCGGGCAGAAGCTGGCGGAATACAGCCTTGCAGCGGACGTTCTGGGGGAAGGGGAGCGGGTGCAGAGTCAATACCCGGCCGCCGGAACAAGTGCGCGGAAAAATTCATCCATCCAGCTGGACACAACCGGCTCGCTTGACCCCGCAGCGGATGAATGACCCACTGAGGAGCTTCATTTAGGCAAAAAAACAAAGGTCGGAGTCTGCCATTTGGCAAACTCCGACTGATTTGCTTGCGGTCAATCCCCGCAGAGTTCTTTAAGCTTTTTCTTGTCGGTCAGTTCCACCGTGCCGCGGGTCAGGCGGACCATGCCCTCGTTCTGGAAATACCGCAGCATCCGGGTGACAACCTCCCGGGCCGTGCCGAGATGATTGCCGATGGTTTCATGCGTCATCTTGAGCGCGTCCGTTCCTTCCAATACGGATTCCTCCAAAAGGAATGAAGCCAGCCGCTTGTCAAAACTTTTCCACATGATTTGCTCCACCAGCCACATGACATCGGTGAAGCGCGCCGCCATGAGCTCGTTTGTGAAGTTGGCGGCCGGTGCGGATTCTTCCATAATCTGCTTGTAAATCTGCGGCGGAATGATGATAAGGTCGGTATCCTTCTCTGCTTCGATAATGACCTCGAACTGGATGCTCCGCATTATGCAGGAGGCGGAGAATAGGCAGATGTCCCTCTCGAACAGGCGGTAAAGTGTGACTTCACGCCCTTCATCTGAGAGAATATAGGAACGCAGCTGACCGGATTGCACAAGCAAAAGCCCGGTGCAGTCCATGTTCCCGTTGTGAATGACGGTGCCTTTTTTTACCGTGCGCTCAAATGCGCTGCGCGTCAGCTTGTCCTGCTGCTCCGGCGTCAGTTTGTCCCAGATGGGAAAATATTCGGAAAGCTCCATGTAAGTGCCCTTCTTCCTTAATATAGTAAGTATAGTTTGAATTGCGATACTTGTCAAACCCTGAAAAAATCTTTTGTTTGGTGATAAAGTCACAGAACCCAGTAATTTGGTATGATATTATATGGCTGTAATCAAAAACACACACAACACACGGAGGTTGTTTATTATGACGAAGTTTTATATCTGCAATCACTGCGGCAATCTGGTTACCAAAATTCAGGACGCCGGCGTTCCCCTTTTCTGCTGCGGTCAGAAAATGACCGAACTGGTACCCAACACCGTTGAGGCCAGCGGCGAAAAGCACCTGCCCGTTGTCAATGTCGAGGGCAATGTCGTTCACGTCAATGTGGGTGCGGTGGATCATCCGATGATCACCGAACACTCCATCCTCTGGGTCTACCTTGAGACCGAAAAGGGCGGTCAGCTGAAGAAGCTCAACCCCGGCGAAGCGCCTCACGCGGATTTCGCGCTGGGTGACGAAAAGCCCGTTGCTGTCTACGCCTACTGCAATCTCCACGGCCTGTGGAAAACCAGCATCTGATAGCTGACAGATAATTTCTCCTCTTTGTCCGGACCGGGACGCTCTTTGACTGAAGCGTTCCGGTCCGGATTCTGTTTTACGCGGAAATAATTCTCGGCTTGAATCGGGGCGTGGTTTGCGGTACAATATTTCCGGAAAAACAAAAGGGGAGGAGGAACCCTTCTTGCACTTGCGCAATACCAAACAAACCCGAACCTGGCTGATGGCAGCGCTTTGGGCTTTGTTCTGCCTGACAATCTTAGTCTGTGACTGGCGCTTCTGGGCTGTCAACCGCCTGGATGCCGATATGGCTTCCGAACAGGTTCTCGCTGAACTGCTTTCCCGCGAGGGGAGTGTACTCAGCAAAGACTGGTACTATTCCACGGAGCTGCGCGTTCTCAATACACAGCTTGTGATGGCACCGCTGTTTCGATTGTTTTCCGATTGGCACACCGTGCGGGTGGCGGGAAGCTGCCTGCTCATCGTTATCTACCTGATTGCCTGGTTTTTCTTCGCACGGCAGAGCCGGCTGCGGTATGCGGGGCTTTTTGGCGCGGGACTCCTGCTTTTGCCTTTCAGCGGCCTTTACCGGCAATATGTTTTGGAAGGTCTTTATTACATTCCGCACATTGCCATCAGTTTTGCCTGCCTGGGGTGTGTGCTGGCATTCCTGCGTGCCGAACGCAGGGGCCGGTGTGCGGCAGCATCTGTGTTCTGCGTACTTTCCTTTTTAGCTGCACTGGGCGGACCGCGGCAGCTTTTTATTCTGCATATCCCGCTCACATTGGCTGTGCTTCTCCTTTGCTGGCTGGACGGCGGCCGCGAGGGCGGTACAATGAAGGAAATTATACACCGCGCACTTGCCTGTCCTGGCGGAAAGCTGCTGGGGGTGTGTCTGGCGGCAGATGCTGCCGCATTGGCAGGCTATGCGGTTAATGCAAAAGTCCTCTTTGAAACTTATCACTTTCAGGACCAGGGCTATGTGAAATTTACCGGGCTGAATTTTGAGCGTCTGCAATGGTTCGTCAATGCGGTTTTTTCCTCGTTCGGCTGGCAGGAAGGCAAAGTCTTTTCCGCTGCGCTCCTTTACAATCTGGGTGCGGTGGCATTGCTTGTATTCTGTTGTGTCTTTTCTGTCAGACTCGTGAAAGATAAAGAGCACTACCCGCTTGCGCATCGGCTCATAGGCGCTTTCTTCCTTATGGGCCTTGTCTGCTTTGCACTGCTTTACGGATTCACTAACAGCGGTCACTCGGACCGCTATCTTTTGCCGCTGGCGGTGCTTTTTGTCCCACTGGTGGAGATCGCCCTCACGGACTGTGCGCCAAAGCACAAACAGGATGCCCGCATTGGTGTCTTCTGCCTGGCGGCGGTGCTGCTTCTCCGCACGGGTGCAGATTACCATGAAGCGGCCACCTCTGTTAATGACAATTATGCCACGGCACAGTTCCTCGTGGAAAACGGTTACGAGAACGGGTATGCCTCTTTCTGGGATGGCAATATTATGACCGAACTGACGAACGGCCGCATCCATGTCTGGACCCTTACGCCCAACAGTGTGCCCGAACTTCGCCCGTGGCTCCAGATCACTGAACATCTGCAATCACCGCCGCAGGGCAAGGTGTTCTTTGTCATATCCAAGTGGGAAGCCTATGGGGAACGCCAGCCCACCACGGAGGCATTGGCTGCCGCGATGCCGGAACAGGCACTCATTTTTGAGGATGACAGCCATAAAATTTACGGCTTTGAAAGCGATGAAGCAATGCGGGAACTCTGCGGATTTGCTCCCTTTGGCGAATGAAGCATACACCCGAACGGACTGACAAGGCAACAGAACCATTTCAATAAAAATTTTGTCTCCCTGCGCTCGACTGGTCTTGACAGCGGCGCAGGGAGTGCTTATAATTAAATAGTTTGATAACGAACAGTTTGCAAACGAACAGTATGAACACGAACGGATTGAAAAAGACAACACAAAACATAGCGCCCCAACTGCAGACTGTGCCCGGCGGGTGGGGGAATAGGGAGGTGACAAAAACGAAAATGGTTCAACAGCCCATTGCAGCCTCTTTGAAATCGGAAGACGCCCGGCACGCATCAGTGGCACTGGGCCGTTCACTCAACCGGATTTCCCGCGAGATCAACGGCGCACTTGATGCCCGTGTGGCTTCACAGGTCAGTCCTGAACTGACAGGCGTGCGCGGTATGGTGCTGGGCTATGTGATTAGCTCTACACGCAAAGGCAAAGAAATCTACCAGCGTGACGTTGAGACGGAGTTTCACATCAACCGTTCCAGCGTGACGGCGCTCCTGCAGGGACTTGAACAGGCGGGGTTTATCAACCGTGTGTCGGTGGAGCAGGATGCACGCCTCAAAAGTCTGGTGCCCACTGAAAAGGGCATACAGTGTCATGCCGATCTTCAGCGCTGCATTGACGCTTTTGAAAAGGACTTGCGGGCGGGTTTTTCCCCCGCGGAAATCGCCGGATTTATGCACGCACTCAATACGCTCTACACCAATGTGCAGAACATCCGCAGCTCCCTGAGCGGCATCGCGCAGGAAGAATGAAACACCCCCAAAAAAGAAACAGGAGAATCCAATGCTGAAAACACTTTACAAACAAACGAAGGGGGCCCGGCTGGTCTCCATCCTGACACCGCTGTGTATGATCGGCGAAGTCATCATGGAAATGATCATTCCCCGGCTGATGGCCTCCATTATTGATGACGGCGTAACAGCCGGCAATCTTGCCCACATTTACCGCACTGGCGGCTGGATGATTGTGGCAGCGCTGATTGGGCTGTTCTTTGGTATTGGCGGCGGCGTATTCGGCTCGCACGCATCCACCGGTTTTGCCCGCAACCTGCGCCGCGCCATGTACCGCAATATTCAGACGTTCAGTTTTGCCAACATCGACAAATACTCTACCTCTGGCCTTGTCACCCGTATGACAACGGACGTGACCAACATCCAGAACGCCTACCAGATGATGCTCCGTATGCTCATCCGCGCTCCGTCAAGTATGATCATTGCCATGGTCATGGCGTTCTCAATCAATTCACAGCTGGCATCCATCTATCTGGCGGCGGTCGTCCTGTTGGGGGCGTGCCTGATCTTTATCATGACCCGCGCCAACCGGTATTTCTCCAATGCATTCAAGAAATACGATGACCTCAATGAGAGCGTGGAGGAAAACGTCTCCGCCATCCGCGTGGTAAAAGCCTATGTCCGTGAGGATTACGAGGGCAAAAAGTTCCGCAAGGCTTCCGCCAACGTGCAGAATCTGCTGCTCAAGGCTGAAAAAATTCTTTCCTTTAACAATCCTCTGATGATGCTCACCGTTTATACCTGCATCCTTCTCATCTCCTGGCTGGGCGCACGGATGATTGTGCTGTCCGGCGCAACGGCCCTCACCACCGGCGAGCTGATGAGCCTGCTGGCCTACTGCATGAACATTTTGATGAGCCTGATGATGCTCTCGATGGTCTTCGTGATGATTTCGATGTCTGTTGCCTCTGCTCGCCGCGTGGCGGAAGTCCTCGACGAAAAGAGTGACCTCACCAACTGCGAGGACCCTGTGACCGAAGTCAAGAACGGTGCAGTCAACTTTAATCATGTGGGATTCCGTTACAAAAAGGACGGACAGGACGTTCTGAGCGACATCAACCTCAACATTCGTTCCGGCGAAACGGTGGGAATTATTGGCGGAACCGGCAGCGCTAAGACCAGCCTTGTCCAGCTTCTGCCGCGCCTTTACGATGCGACCGCCGGCACGGTCGAGGTCGGCGGCGTGGATGTGCGCCGCTATGACCTTAATACGCTGCGCAACAGCGTTGCGATGGTTCTGCAGAAAAACGAACTGTTCAGCGGCACCATTGCGGAGAATCTTCGCTGGGGCAACAAAGACGCCACGGATGAGGAAATCGAGGAAGCCTGCCGTCAGGCCTGCGCAGATGAATTCATCGAGCGTTTCCCCGACAGATACAACACGCACATCGAGCAGGGCGGCACCAACGTTTCGGGCGGTCAGAAACAGCGCCTGTGTATTGCCCGCGCTTTGCTGAAAAAGCCCAAAATCCTGATTCTGGATGACTCGACCTCCGCGGTGGATACGGCGACCGATGCCAAAATTCGCCGCAGCTTTGCTGAGAAGATTCCCGGAACCACCGTCTTTATCATCGCCCAGCGCATTTCCAGCGTTGAGAATGCCGACCATGTGCTGGTTCTGGATAACGGCAAGGTCAGCGGCTACGGTACGCCTGCGGAAATGCTCGCGACCAATGCCATTTATCAGGAAGTCTATGCCAGCCAGACGAAGGGCTCGGGCGATTTTGACCAGAAGGGAGGCGACCAATAATGGAAAAAGCAAAGGAAGTCAAAGGCCCCGGCAATCGAGGCCCGCGCGGTCCCCGGCCAAAAATCAAGAACCCGGGCAAGATTTTCAAGCGCATTATGGGCTATGTGCTCAAATATTACAAAATCCCCGTCATTGTGGTCGTCTTTTGTATCTTTATCAGTGTTTTCGCCAACGTACAGGGAACACTGTTCATGCAGAAGCTCATTGATGATTACATCCTTCCACTGCTGAAGGAGCAGAGCAATGATTTCTCGGGTCTGGCTCATGCCATTGCCCGCACGGCTTGTTTCTACGCGGTCGGTATTGTTGCGTCTTTCTGCCAGAGCCGAATTATGGCCATTGTGTCCCAGGGCACACTGAAAAATCTGCGCGATGAGATGTTCACCCATATGCAGACGCTGCCTATCAAATATTTTGATACCCATGCCCATGGCGATATCATGTCCATCTACACCAATGACATTGATACCCTGCGCCAGATGATCAGTCAGAGTATGCCCCAGCTGCTCAACAGTGCCATTACCATCGTGAGCGTTCTTTGCTCCATGCTGGTCCTGAGTGTGCCGCTGACCGTCCTGACCCTTGCCATGGTAGGCGTTATGCTGCTTGTCACCAAGTATTTGACCGGAAATTCCAGCAAATACTTCATCTCTCAGCAGAGGGACATCGGCGCCCTCAACGGATTTATTGAAGAAATGATGAACGGCCAGAAGGTCATCAAGGTTTTCTGCCATGAGGACGAAGCCATTGAACAGTTTGACGAACTGAATAATCACCTGTTTGAAAGTGCCGACAAAGCCAACCGCTTTGCCAACCTCAATGGACCCTGCAACACCCAGCTCGGCAACCTTTCTTATGTGCTGTGTGCGATGGTGGGCGGTGCGTTGGCACTGTCCGGCTCCACCGGCCTGACGCTGGGCAAACTGGCCTCTTTCCTGACCTTCAACAAGAGCTTCAACCAGCCCATCAACCAGGTTTCTCAGCAGATCAATTCCATTATTATGGCGCTCGCCGGCGGTCAGCGTGTCTTTGACTTGCTGGATGAACCGTCCGAAGTCGATGAGGGAACGGTCACACTCGTCAACGCCAAGCGCTTGGCAGACGATTCTCTCACCGAGACGCAGGACCGTACGAACCTCTGGGCCTGGAAGAGCATCGGCGAGGACGGGAAACCTGTCTACACCGAACTGAAGGGCGATATCGTCTTTAAGGATGTCGATTTTGGCTATGACCCCAGCAAAATCGTGCTTCATGATATCAACCTTTATGGACGTCCGGGCCAGAAAATTGCCTTTGTTGGTTCCACCGGTGCCGGCAAGACAACGATCACAAACCTGATCAATCGTTTTTATGATATCCAGAAGGGAACCATTCACTACGATGGCATTGATGTGACGGATATCAAAAAGAATGCGCTGCGCTCCTCTTTGGGCATCGTTCTCCAGGATACCCACCTGTTCACCGGCACGGTTATGGAAAACATCCGCTACGGCCGTCTGGATGCAACCGATGAAGAATGTATGGCAGCTGCCCAGCTTGCCAACGCTGACCGGTTTATCCGGCATCTTCCGGATGGGTATAACACCATGCTGACCGGCGATGGCACCAATCTGAGTCAGGGTCAGCGGCAGCTCCTTGCAATCGCCCGTGCCGCTGTGGCCGATCCGCCGGTACTGATTCTGGACGAGGCAACCTCTTCCATTGATACCCGCACCGAGAGCCTGGTCCAGCAGGGAATGGATGGACTGATGTATGGACGCACAACGTTTGTTATTGCCCACCGGCTGTCAACCGTGCGCAACTCCGACTGCATCATGGTTCTTGAGCAGGGACGCATTATTGAACGCGGTACCCATGAAGAACTGATTGCCCAGAAGGGCCGCTATTATTGCCTGTATACCGGGAATTTCGCTGAAAATTCCTAAAAACTGCCGGGATGAATTTCATTCATCCCGGTAATTTTGTGCAAAACGCCGTTCAATCGCGGAAAACTTGACGGACAGGAAAAAAATGGCTATAATATGCTCTATACGAAAAACGCAAATGGCGTTTTACTCGTATTTTACATAGAGCAGCCGAGGGAAAACGCACATATTTTGCGCTGGCTGCATCCGAATTATATAACGAAAATTTCGTTCCAATCAGAGAGGAGTTATTTACTATGGCAGTTAAGAAAGTGGAACAGACCGTTATTACCGAAGGTAAGTTTTATACTATCTCCGCCGCCAACGGCAAAGTAATCGAGGTTAAGGATTACAACACCGACAATGGCGCCCAGATTCAGATTTGGGACAATGTCAACGCTGAGTGGCAGCAGTGGAGCTTCGTCCGTGCGGGCGAGGGCGTCTACCGCATCAAGAACCGCTTCACCGGCAAGATGATGGACCTGTACTGCTCCGGTGTTACCGATGGTACCCGCGTGCATCAGTGGGAAGGCGCCAACGCTTCCAGCCAGCTCTGGATTGTTGAGTCCACCAATGACGGCCGCGTCAAGATTAAGTCCAACCTGGCCGGCAAGTGCCTGGACCTCGTGGGCATGAAGAACGAAAACGGCACTGCCCTGCAGATTTGGAACGATGTCAACGGTGAGAACCAGTACTGGACCATCGAGGAAGTTACCCGCAAGCCCAAGACCAGCGCTAAGGCCAGCGCCGCCAAGGCAAAGGCTGAGGTGAAGGAAGCTGCCGAGAGCGCCGCTAAGACCGCTGAGGTTGCCGTTAGGGCCGCCGCTGAGGCTGCCACCGAGGTTGTCGAGACCGTCAAGGCTGCCGCCGATAAGCCGGTTGCTGAGGTTGCTGATGAGGTTGTCAAGACGGTCAAGAAGGCCGCTGCTGCTCCTGCCGCCAAGAAGACCGTCAAGGCTGCCGCTGAGACTGCCAAGGCCGTTTCCGAGGCCGCTGAAGCCGTTGCGGATGCCGCCGCTGAGGCTGTCAAGGATGCTGCTGAGTCTCCGGTCGTCCAGAACGCCAAGGAAGCCGCTGTCAAAGCTGCTGATACCGCTGTCAAGGCTGCCGATACTGCTGTGAAGGCCGTCACCGAGGCTGCTGCCCCCAAGACTGCCAAGACCACTCCGGCTCCTGCAAAGAAAAACTGCGGCCGCTCCAAGAAGGCTTCTAAGTCCAAGAGAAAGTAATTTTATCAACAGATAAACCAAAGCCCGCAGGCTCAGCCTGCGGGCTTTTTGCGGTATTAGGTTTATCTTAAAAACGCCGTAACAGCAAAATCAAAGGAAACTCTCAATCAGTGTTTTGAGACCGATGAGGATCAGCACGATACCGCCCATCCGCTCGGCAAGAGCGCGGTACTTGTCACCAAAGACGGCACCGACCTTGACGCCGATGGCGGAAAGCACGCAGGTGGTAATGCCGATGATGCAGGCCGCAGGCACAATGTTGACCTGCATGGCCGCAAAACTCACGCCCACAGCCAGCGCGTCAATGGAAGTCGCCACAGCCAGCGGCAGCATGGCTTTTGCGGAAAAGTCATTGTCCACTTCCTCGTCTTCGCCAAAGCTCTCTCTGACCATGTTCGCGCCGATGAGCGCCAGCAGGATAAAGGCGACCCAGGGACCGACCCGGTTCAGCAGCGAAGAAAACTGCGAACCGAGGAAATACCCTAAAACCGGCATTCCTGCCTGAAAAACGCCGAACCAAATCCCGCAGGTGAGAGCATGACGCAGCGTGACCTTGCGGACCGACAGACCCTTGCAGATGGAAACCGCAAAGGCATCCATCGAAAGACTGACGCCAATCAAAAGCAAATCAACAAAATTCATACATGAAACCTCCGGCTTTTGCCTAATTTTTCCACATTTTTGGGAGCAAAGAAAAAAGACGACACCTATCTGCCGATTGACAGATAAGTCTCGTCATTTCAAGCAATGCCAGGGCAAACACCCATTATGTTGGCAAAACTGCGCGGCAAAAAGGCTGCGCCGACTACTCCCTTATGTTGCCTACTATCCTACCACAAGCAAAAAATAATGTCAATACGTTAGATTTGGCTAACTGCGTGCAGGAACGAATGCGGCGGGCGGGATGCGGTCAATCACGCAGTTTTGCGCCAAACCGCAAGCATCCGGGATGCTTTTTATCCTGCCGGACAATTTTCCTCTGTCGGAACCTTGCGCAATGCGGCACTTTCGGGTACAATAAGAAAAAACAGGTAGAAACAGAGGATGGTTATGAAATATAAAGTTCTGGCGCTTGACCTGGACGGAACCCTTACCAATGAAGCTAAAGTCATCACGCCCCGTACCAAGGCGGCTTTGCTTGCCGCCGCTGACCGGGGCGTTCGTATCGTACTGGCAAGCGGCCGGCCGACCGTCGGCATTGAACCGCTGGCCCGGGAACTTGAACTGGATAAGCGCGGCGGCTGTATTCTGAGCTATAACGGCGGCAAAATTATTGACTGCAAGACCGGTGATACCCTCGTGCAGTATGCGTTCCCGCCGGATTTGATTGAAACCGTCTGCACGTTTGCCCGCTACTGGAATGTTGTCCCGCTGACCTATGACGGCAGCGGAATCGTGACGGAAAACGCCGCAAGCCCCTATGTGGCCGAGGAAGCCCGCATCAACCGCATTCCGGTGCGGGAAGTGCCGGATTTGCCCAAAGAAGTCACATGGCCCATCAACAAAATGCTCCTTGTGGGCGACCCTGTTGATATGCCCCATGTGGAGGAGCTCATGCAGCAGAAGTTTGCCGGCAAACTCTCCATTTACCGCTCGGCGCCTTTCTTTATCGAAACCATGCCGCTTGGCGTGGAAAAATCCGCCTCCCTTGCGCTGCTGCTGAAAACGATGGGCCTTGGCCCGGAAAATCTGATGGCCTGCGGTGATGGGTGGAATGACCTGCCGATGATTCAGTTTGCCGGTCTGGGTGTCGCTATGGGCAACGCCGTGCCGCCCGTCAAGGCGGCGGCCGGGTATGTGACGGCCGATAATGAGCATGACGGCGTGGCACAGGCGGTGGAAAAGTTTATCCTGGAAGAAAACACGGAGGCAGGGCAGTGAATTTAATCGTTTTTGATTTGGAATGGAACATGGGCAATGCCCCCTACACTTTTAATTATCACGGCTCGGAACTGACCCTGCGGGGGGAAATTGTTCAGATTGGTGCGGTTCGCATCAATGAGAAGGCGGAAGTGCTGGACACTTTTGAGATGACCCTGCGCCCCCGCCTGTTCCGCCGTCTGCATTGGCGCATTGCGCAGGTGACGGGGCTTTCTCAGGGGGACCTCGAAGCCGGAATCCCCATCGCGGAAGGCCTGCGCCGCTTCAAGGAATGGGCCGGCCCGGACGCGGAGTTTGCCGAGTGGGGCCTTGATGATGTCCCCGTACTCAAGCAGAATCTTTTCCTTTATAATCTTGATGAGTCCTGGCCGCAGCGGTGGTATGACCTGCAGCAGATTTTCCTCAAGACCTTCCCGCGCAGGGAAGGGGAGGGCATGACGCTTGAGAGCGTTGTAGAACGCCTTGGCATCCCCAAGGACGGCTCCTTCCACAATGCGCTGGACGATGCGCTGTATACGGTCAAGGTCTGCCAGCGCCTGCCCTTGGCGGAAGGACTGGCCGAATACCCTGACGAGGAGACCCAGCTGAAAACAGCGCTCCTCAACGGCCTTGATTCCGAAGTGTACGATGTGCAGGTCTTTCCCCGCCACCTCGACCACGATGCCTACAAAACAGACCCGAAACTGTGCAAAGTTGCGTGCCCGTTCTGCGGTGAGGAACTGCAGCTCAATGATATCTGGCTCAAGCGCGGCAATACCGGCTATTATACCGAGGGCACCTGCCCCGCGCACGGGCCGTGGTTCGTGCGGTTCAAGCTCAGCCGCCGCGACGGACTGCACTGGAACTTCGCCCGCTGTGTTGAGACAGTGCGCCCGGAAAGCTATGCGCGCTACAAAAAACTTGAAGCCTCCCAGCGGGAGCGAATCCGCCTGAAAGCCGAAAAGCAGGCGGCACTCAAGTGAGACAGGGAAAAGGCTGAATCTTTTTCCAAAAATCAATGACCTAAATCAAAGGCGCCCTCTGCACGTTAAGCACAGAGGACGCCTTTTGGTTTTATATATTTTGGAACGTTATTTCCGCTTCTTTTTCTTGCGGACACTGTACCCGAAGGTGCCCAGACGCCGCCCGAGGGCCAGATAGTCCCCGTGGGAGTAGACAATGAGCTTGGCGCGGTTCAAACAGAGCTTGCCGCTCTCATCCAGCAGGCTTTCGTCCACGTCCACGGCCACAACCTCCGCTAAGAACAAATCATGGCTGCCCAGCGGAATCTGCTGGGTCACCCGACATTCAAGATTCAGCGGGCTTTCCTCCAAAAGGACGGTCCCCACCTTGGCGGCCGGGGCGGGCGTTAAGCCCAGTGCAGCAAATTTGTCCACATCCCGCCCGCTCTTGACGCCGCACCAGTCAACGGCACGCACGAGCGATTCGGTGGGCAGGTTTACCACAAACTCGCCGCTTTCGGCAATCAGGTGATGGCTGTACCGCTCCGGCCGCACGCTGATGGACAGCATGGAGGGCTGTGTGCAGATGGTTCCGCACCAGCCGACCGTAATGAGGTTGGGGTGGTCCTTCGGCCCGCAGCTTACAAGAACAGGCGGCTCGGGGTTGAGCAGGGTGGAGCCTTTCCAAACTTGACGGCTCATGGTCATCTCTCCTTTTTCTGTGCCCGAAGGCTGTTTTTGTCAAGAATTTTGAAGCTGCCGCGCCAGCATTCAATCAGTCCCTCCCGCTGCATCCGTCCTAACTCCCGGCTCAGGGCGCTGCGGTCGCAGTTGAGGTATTGGGCAAGAGCTGAACGGGTCATTGAAGTTTCAAATGTGTCACTCTCTGCCCGCTTTGCCTCATCCAATAGCCAGATTGCAATACGCTCGCGCAGACTTTTGCAGATGAGCAATTCCAGCCGCTGGTCGAGCGCAAAGTATTTGTCGCTGATGGTCAAAATCAGGTTGCGGAGCAGCTGCAGATGCGCCGGGTGAAGACACCGGCAGGGGGACATGACCCGCTCATACGGCAGATACAGTGCGGTGCAGTCTGTTTCCGCCGTAATGGTGACAGGGCTTTTCTGGCTGGAACCGGATAGCACATCTGCAAACACACCGCCCGGTCCCATGCAGGCAACTGTTACGTCACTCCCGTCCGGGGATGGCTTGGCCGCAGTGATGCGCCCTTCGAGCAAAATTCCCGCTTCACGCGCGGAATCCCCCGCAAGAAGCAGAATTTCCCCTTTTGAAAACTGCCTCACGCGGGGGTCAAGGCAGGGGAGAAGCTGGTCCAAATCTTCATCGCTGAGTCCGCGCATTAAAGGCGTTGTGCGCAGCAGCGGATAAAACGGCGAAAGATCCATGGCGCATCCTCCCAAATGTTGCTGCGGCAACAGACAATTTGCTTATATTATAGTATAGTAAACCGGCAAAAGCAAGAGCGCAGGGTTCTGCGCTTTGCCTGATAGAGGAGGAAAATAAAGAATGAAAAAGTTTTTGTCGATTTGCATCGCAGCGATGCTGGCACTGTCGCTCGCTGGCTGCGGTGCTTCTTCAGTGTCCGAAACCCCGGCGGCATCCTCACAGCCCGCCGCACAGTCTGACGCACAGTCGGCTGAACAGCAAAAGACGAGTGAACCGCTTCGCATCGCGGGACTTAAAGGTCCCACCACGATGGGCCTTGTCAACCTCATGGCGGGGGAGAACGCCGGAAGCTACGAGTTTTCCATGTACGGTTCGGCTGATGAGATTGTGCCGCTGCTCGTCAAAGGCGAACTGGATGCCGCCGCAGTGCCTGCGAACCTCGCAGCAGCGCTTTACAGCAAAACGTCCGCCGCTGTTCAGGTGGCCTGCATCAACACGCTGGGCGTCCTTTATGTGGTGGAAAAGGGGGAAAACATCCATTCGGTGTCTGACCTCAAAGGCACCACGATTCTCTCAACCGGCAAGGGAACCACGCCGGAATACGTCCTGCGCTATGTTCTTGCACAGAACGGCATTGACCCTGATAACGATGTGAGGATTGAATACCTGAGCGAAGCAACCGAGGTCGCCGCTCGCCTGACGGCTGACGAATCAGAAAACGGCACCGTGACGGCCATGCTCCCGCAGCCTTTTGTCACGAGCGTTGTCGCACAGAGCGAGGGCGCAGTTCGTGTGGCGCTGGATATGAATGAAGAATGGCAGAAAACCGCTGGCAGCCGCCTGGTCACCGGTGTGCTGGTGGCGCGCCGCGATGCCATTGAAAACAATCCTGAACGCTTTGCGGATTTCCTGACTGCCTACAAGGCCAGTGTTGAAGCCGCCAACAAGGATACGGCAGGAACGGCCGCTCTGTGCGAGGAGTACGGCATTGTTGCAAAAGCCGCTCTTGCCGAAAAAGCCCTGCCCGCCTGCAACATTGTCTTTGAGACGGGCGATGAGATGAAAACGGATTTGCAGAATTACTATCAGGTACTTTTTGACGCTGACCCCGCCAGTGTGGGCGGTCAGATTCCTGATGAAAACTTCTACTATGCAAACTGAAAAGAAAACACCTTTTTGGCAAACGCTGCTGGCGGTGCTGTTCTGGGCGGCAGTCTGGCAGCTGCTTGCCGGGGTGCTGGGGCATAACGGTCTGTTCCTTGCCTCACCCTTTGAAACGCTGCGGGCGCTTGCGGGACTTTTGCCCACGGCGGAGTTCTGGCAGCGGATTTTGTTCAGCGCACTGCGGATTCTTGCGGGCTTTGTACTTGCCGTGGCGGCGGGGCTGTTCCTTGGCGCGGCAGGGGCCAGATGGAATTGGCTGAGGGTACTTATCTCGCCGGTCATGCAGCTGATTCGAGCCATGCCGGTGGCGAGCTTTGTTATTCTGGCACTGCTCTGGGTCAGCGGAAAAAATCTCTCAGTGGTGGTCAGCTTCACCCATGTCCTGCCGGTGATTTATGCCGGCGTGCTGGGCGGCATTGCCGACACGGACCGTCAGCTGCTGGAAATGGCAAAAGTCTACCGGATGCCGCTGATTAAACGTCTGCGGTATATCTGGCTGCCCGGCGTGTTCCCGTCTTTTTGTGAAAGCTGCATTGCCGCTATGGGTATGTGCTGGAAAAGCGGTGTCTCCGCGGAGGTTATCGGCCTGCCGGATCACAGCGTGGGGGATGCGCTCTACCGTGCAAAAATCACCCTTTCAACGCCGGAAGTTTTTGCCTGGACGCTCGTCATCGTGCTGCTTTCGGCCGCACTGTCCGCCCTTGCGTCCTGGGGACTGCACGCCGTTAAACGGCATCTTTGCGGGGAGGTGAGCGCGTGATTGCAATCAGCCATCTGAACAAGACGTTCGCCGCAAAGCCGGTATTGCAGGATGTTGAATTGACAGTCACCGGTCCTATTGTGCTGATGGGAGCTTCAGGATGCGGAAAAACAACGCTGCTGCGGATCCTCATGGGACTTGAAACACCGGATTCCGGAGAGGTGACCGGCGTTGGCCCCATCGGCGCGGTCTTTCAGGAAAGTCGGCTCTGCCCCCAGCTCACCGCTCCGGCCAATATCTGTTTGACGGGCGGCGGCGTGACGGAAGAGCAGGCGCGTGAGGCGCTTATCGCGCTCGGCTTTGCGCAGGGGGAACTGGCACTGCCGGCTTCCAAACTTTCCGGCGGGCAGCAGCGCCGCACGGCACTGCTCCGGGCACTCCTTTGCCGCACGGCACGGACGCTCTTGCTGGATGAACCCTTCACCGGCATGGATGCGGAACTGGTCGAGCGCGCCGCCGCTTTGACAAAACAGCTGGTGAATGGGCGGGACACGATTCTTGTCACCCATGACCGCCGTGCCGCGGATTTCCTTGGCTGGCCGGTTTATGAGCTGAATGATAACCAAATACGGTGCAGATAAAACGGAGGCGGAACTTTTGTGTTCCGCCCCGTTTTCACTTTCAGATTTCGCTGTCGCTGTGATGGATGAGCAAAAGGTCGCCGGGATGCAGGTCTGTGTCACCGTCCGGAATCAGCCATTGATCGTTCCTTTCAATCAGAACAATGAGGGACTCTTCCTGCCGCGGCAAATCGCTGACGCGGGTGATGCTTTCGCCGCTTAAGTCCTGTGCGGTCAGCCGCCGTGTGGTCATGCTTACTTCCTCAAGATCGCTGTGCGCGGCGGGAGCACAGAGAATCAGCTGATCCCCAGCCATTAAAACGGTGGAGCCGTTCGGGGCAAACCGGCTGTCCTGACGCCGGACGGAAGCAATGATTGTCTGCGGCGGCAGAGCAATTTCCCGCAAAGGCCTGCCGCACCAGCCGTGCCTCTCAGGAAGCTCGACCCGGATGAACTGCACGGGGGCTTCCTCGTTATAGTCAGTAAAGGTTTTCATGACGTCGGCACCCTCGGCGGTGTCAATCATCCGGAGCCTGCGGGCAACGGCGGGCAGAAGCGACCCCTGAATCCCGATGGAAAGAAGCACGACAACAAAAACAATGTGGAAAATATCCAGGTCGGTTACGGCGGGACTGATGACGGTCATGACGGCAAAAACGATGGAGGCCGCGCCGCGCAGGCCGGACCAGCTGACAAGCAACTTCTGCCCAAGGCTGCCGCCAAAAGGTTTCAGCAGCAAAAATACAGCGGCCGGCCGTGCCGCAAAGGTGAGGAACAGCGCAATACCCAGCGCGGGAACAATGACCTGCGGCATCTGGGAAGGCGTACTCAGCAGACCGAGCAGGAAGAACAGCACGACCTGCATCATGCCGGTCAGCCCGTCAAAGAAAGATACAAGGGTGCGCTTGTTTTTGATTCCGCTGTTGCCCATCACGATGCCGGTAATGTAAACACTGAGGTACCCGTTGCCGCCAAGTGCTTCCGGTGCGGCGTAAGCAAACAGTGCCGCCGCAACAACAAACACGGTGTCAAATCCGGCCGCGCCAAAGCGCAGCCGGCTCATCAGCCGGGAGGCCGCAATGCCCGCCGCAAAGCCGATGGCAAGCCCCCAAAAGATCTGTGTTGCAAGCATTCGCAGAACCTCGCCGCCCGTGACCTGCCCCTGCATGGCAATGAGCAGCAGCGAGGTCAGCATATAAGCGCAGGGGTCATTGGAGCCGCTCTCTACTTCGAGCAGGGAGGAGGTGTTTTCTTTCAGTGCAAGGTTCCGCGCGCGAAGGATGGAAAACACCGATGCGGCATCAGTGGAGCCGAGAACAGCGCCAATCAGCAAACTTTCCAGCAGCGGGAAGCCCAGCACAAAATGGCAGAAAACACCGGTGAGCAGTGCTGTCATCACAACGCCCAGGCTGGAAAGCAGAATGGATTGCGCTGCAACGGGCTTCGCCGCCTTCCAGCTTGTGCCAAATCCACCGTAAAACATGATGAAAATCAGTGCGAAGGAAGAAACTTGGGAAGCAAACTCATAATTGTCAAAGGGAATCTTGAGCAGCCCGTCCGAGCCGAACAGCATCCCGAGCAGAATGAACGCAAGCAGGGCAGGAACCCCTAAACGGGAGGAAAGTTTGTTGAAAGCAACACTGGAGAACAAAACGAGCGCGGCGAACAGCAAAAGGTATACAGGCATGACGGCTCCTTTCCGGAAATTAGTCCAAAATCTTTATACTATCTTAATTCTACCATACATCAACGCAGGAATGCCACAAATAATTTGTAAACACTTTCGCTTGGTTTGGCTTGCATATTTGTCAGGAATGATATAATATAAAATCGGTTGTTTTTGAGAATCATTTTTAAGGGAGAACATCGAAATGGCAAAAATTCACCGTGATCCAAGCCCGTATATTCACAATGCAGGCACGGAAGAACGCGAGGAAAAAATGTCCGCCGCGCCGGCAGAACGCGAGCAATACCAGGAAAATTCGGAGAATGAGCAGGAGATTCAGCAGGATACCCCGAAAAAATCCAGCCGCGGGCAGTGGCTTTATACGGCGGCAATCATTTTCTTTGCCGGCGTTTTCCTGTTGAGCGCCGCCATGCTGATTAAACGCTATGCGGAGGACCGCCGCGCAGAGAACGCATTTTCCGACCTTGCCGCGCTTGCGGAGAAGCCAGCTGCCGTTTCGGATAAAAACACGGAGATCCAGCAGACAGACGATGGATCCGACATTGGCAATGCCGAAAGATTCAGTGCATTGGTTCAAAAGAATCCGGATTTTATCGGGTGGATCTCCATTGAAGGAACCAACCTTGATTTTCCGGTCATGCATAAACCGGATGTGAAAGATTTTTATCTGCGCCATGATTTTGACGGGGCGTACAGCAACTACGGTGTGCCGTACTTGGATGAGGACTGCACACTCAGTGAAACACAGCGCAGCGAAAATCTGATTATTTACGGACATAATATGAAAACCGGCACGATTTTTGGCTGCCTGACCGACTACAAAAAAGCCGATACATACAGCAAACACCCCGTTATCCAATTTGATACGCTTTATGACAGCGGAACCTATGAGGTCTTTGCCGCCTTTGCCATTGACGTGGTGGAGGATCAGTCGTTTGACTATTATAACAAAATCGATATGGATGAAGATCAATACAATGACTTTGTTGCGGAGGTCAAGCGCCGCAGCGATGTGGACAGCGGCATCACGCCGGTGTACGGGGAGGACCTTTTGACTCTGTCAACCTGTGAGTATTCCACAGCAAACGGCCGATATGTGGTCTGCGCAAGGCGATGCTAAGGGGGAAAGATACAGAACTTCCCGTTGTGCTGCGATGAAAGAAAAAACAAAACGAGAAAAAGCAGGGGAAAACTTCATTTTCTTTTGAATATTGACCGGGAAACACCGTTTTTAGGGCTTCCCGCTTTTTATACTTGCGTCTAAGGAGAAAATGTGGTATCCTATTCTTTGCGCACAGCTTCCTTGAGAAGTCTTATGGTGTAAGAAACCGGAAAGGGAGAATGGCGCAGGGCGGCCGCAGCCCTTGGCGGCCGCCCTCTTTTTTTCAAAAAAGGGTAGACGAATGGATTGAAAAAGCATATACTTAATAGATATTCGGGTAAAATTTCAGAATATATCTGCGGTGCATTGCCGCCTGATTTTCCGCACGGGCAGATAGTGCCCGGCAACAAAAAATCCGGGCAGGGAACTGCAAACGGCAGTTCCGCCCACAGGGAGGGAAACCATTATGTGTGGTATCGTAGGTTTTACCGGAAGCGCCCAAGCGGCGCCCATCCTTTTGGACGGACTTTCCAAGCTGGAATATCGTGGTTATGACTCCGCCGGCATCGCCGTGCAAAATGCGGCAGGCAAGATTGAGGTTGTCAAGGCAAAAGGACGTCTGCGCGTTCTGAGTGAAATGACGGACGGCGGAAACGCGGTGAAGGGCAGCTGCGGCATCGGGCATACCCGTTGGGCCACACATGGCGAACCCAGCGTTGTCAATGCGCACCCGCATTACAGCAAAGACCAGAAGATTGCCATCGTCCATAACGGCATCATTGAAAACTATCAGGAGCTCAAGGACCGCCTGTCCGCCAAAGGGTATACTTTTGTCTCCCAGACAGACACCGAGGTCGTGGCTCAGCTTCTTGACTACTATTATACCGGCGTCTCGGCAGGGGACTGCCTTGATGCAATCACACGGATGATGCTCCATGTGCGCGGTTCCTATGCGCTCGGTATCCTTTTTGCGGATCATCCCGGCGTGGTGTATGCCGTTCGTAAGGATAGCCCGCTCATCGTTGGCAAGGCGGAAAACGGCAGCCTGATTGCTTCCGATGTGCCGGCGCTGCTCAAATACACCCGCACGGTCTATTACATTGACAACATGGAGATTGCCCGCCTGACCGGTGACTCCATTGAGTTCTTCAACGTGGATAAGGAACCGCTCACCAAGGAAGCTTCCACCATTGAGTGGGACGCCGAGGCGGCTGAAAAGGGCGGCTATGAACACTTCATGATGAAGGAAATCCATGAGCAGCCCGCCGCTGTGCGGGATACTCTCAGCCCCCGCATCAAGGATGGTCAGATTGATTTAAGCGAACTTTCCCTCGATGAAGCGGCGATGCGCGCAGTCAAGCGAATTTATATCATCGGCTGCGGTTCCGCCTACCATGTAGGCGTGGCGGCGCGCTATGTCTTTGAAAACCTGGCCCGTCTGCCGGTGGAGGTGGATGTGGCCAGCGAGTTCCGCTACCGCAACCCGGTACTGGAACCGGATTCCCTCGCCATTGTTATCAGCCAGAGCGGCGAGACAGCGGACAGCTTGGCTGCCCTGCGGGAATGCAAGGAGCGCGGTGTGCGCACCATTGGCATTGTGAATGTTGTCGGCTCTTCCATCGCACGGGAAGCCGATGCAACCCTCTACACATGGGCCGGACCGGAAATCGCCGTGGCCACCACCAAGGCGTACAGCACCCAGCTGGCCGCCTGCTATCTGCTGGCGGTTGAGTTTGCGCGCGTGCGCGGTCAGGTTACACCGGAACGCTATGCGGAACTTGTCACCGAACTTCAGGCACTGCCCGACAAAATTGCCAAAACGCTGGAAGACAAAGAACGGATTCAGTGGTTTGCTTCCAAATACGCCAATGCGAAGGATGCCTTCTTCATCGGACGCGGGCTGGATTATGCGGTCGCACTGGAAGGCAGCCTGAAATTTAAAGAAATCAGCTATATCCACTCGGAGGCTTTCGCCGCAGGCGAGATGAAGCACGGCCCTATCTCGCTGGTTGAAAAGAATATGCTGGTTGTAGGAGTCCTGACGCAGCCGGACCTGTATGAAAAGATGGTCTCTAACTTGGTGGAAGCCAAGAGCCGCGGCGCGTTTATCATGGGATTGACGACCTACGGAAATTACAGCGTGGAAGATACCGCCAACTTTACCGTTTATGTTCCCAAGACCGATCCGCTGTTTGCAACGAGCCTTTCGGTCATTCCTCTCCAGCTCCTTGCCTATTATGTGAGCTGTGCAAAGGGTCTTGATGTGGATAAACCCCGCAACCTTGCAAAGAGCGTCACCGTGGAATAAGCATCGTAGGATTTTGTTGAGTCTTTCCAAATAATCCCGGCGTATTTTGGTTGTTTTTAGCTCCGTTTGCCCAGCATTGGGGAGGGCAAACGGAGCAAATTTGTGTTATAATAAAAAATAGACCGGTTCATACCGTGCAAAGGCTTTGTGCGGCGTTCAAAGAACTGAGGAGCAATAAAGACAGGAAGAACTTGAATGAAACAAGAAAACCGACAAATTATCAAAGGGCTGCCGCGGCGCATATTGCTGATGCTGCTGGACTGCGGCCTTATTGTGTTAGGCTACTATCTTGCCATTCTGCTGCGCTTTGACGGAACGGATTCAATCATGCCGGTGCAGCAGCTTCGTGCTGAGGTTATCCGAGCCATGGCCCCCATGCTGCCCTATGTGCTGATCATTTATATGGTTGTATTCTGGTTCGGCGGACTGTACGAAATTATGTGGGAATATGCAGGTGTGCGGGATTTGGCCCGCCTGACCTGCCTGTCGGGGCTGGCGACCGGTTTTATCCTGCTGTTTGACCTGCTGTTCCGCAGCCGCCCGATCAGCGGTACCGTGCTGATTATCGGCGCGGTGATCAACACGGCGTTCATTGCCGGTGTGCGGTTCTTGTGGAGATTCCTGCGTACGCTCAAGAAAAACCAAAGACGGCACAAAAATGCGGACGCCCGCAACGCAGCACCGCTGCTCATTGTCGGCGCAGGCAATGCGGGCGCATGGGCGGTCAACCTCTGCAAAAGCAAAAACGCTACGTTTGGCAATCCCGTTGTAATCGTGGATGACGACCTAACCAAGAAAGGTCTGCGTGTTCAGGGCGTTCCCGTCCGCGGCACCATCTCAGATATTCCTGAACTGGTCCGCAAGTATCATATTGTGGAGATTATCATTGCCATTACCTCCCTCAAGGGGGAACGTCTCCAGGAAGTTATCAACCTCTGCAACTCCACCCACTGCCGCGTTCGGATGCTCTCTGACCCGCAGGCGGTGGATGCCAACGGCAAGCCGATGGTCGCAGGCCTGCGTGAACTCAACACTTCGGACTTTCTCTCCCGCGATGAGATTCAGCTCAATAATGCCCAGATTTCGGAATATCTTCATGACAAGGTTGTTCTGGTTACGGGCGGCGGCGGTTCAATCGGCAGTGAACTGTGCCGTCAGATTATGCGCTATCGCCCTCGCCAGCTTCTGATTTTTGATATTTACGAGAACTGCGCCTATGAGTTGGAAGTGGAGCTGCGCAACAAGTATGGCCCCGATGCCCCCATTGTGACGCTGATTGGCTCCATCCGGGACATCGACCGTCTGAATGAGGTGTTTGAAACCTACCATCCTTCCGTTGTGTTCCACGCCGCTGCCCATAAGCACGTTCCTCTCATGGAGGTCAGCCCGGCCGAAGCAGTCAAAAACAACGTGTTCGGCACCAAAAACCTGCTGACCAGCGCCGCCAATCATGGTGTGGAACGTTTTGTCCAGCTTTCCACCGATAAGGCGGTGAATCCCACCAATGTTATGGGATGCACCAAGCGAATATGCGAGATGCTCATCCAGACCTTTGCCCAGAATACCGACATGAAGTGCATGGCAGTTCGTTTCGGCAACGTTCTGGGAAGCCACGGCAGTGTAATTCCGCTGTTCGAGGAGCAGATCAAAAATGGCGGCCCTGTTACGATTACCCACCCGGATATTGTCCGCTATTTCATGACCATTCCCGAGGCGGCTCAGCTGGTCCTTCAGGCCGGAGGATTGGCCCAGAGCGGCAGCATTTATGTGCTGGATATGGGCGAGCCGGTCAAAATTATGGATCTGGCTACCCGCCTGATTCGTTTTTACGGTTATGAACCGGGCGTAAATATGGAGATCAAAATTACCGGCCTGCGCCCCGGCGAAAAACTCTATGAGGAACTGATGCTGGACTCCGAGCAGGACAAGATGAGCAAAACGGCGCACGATAAAATCTTTATTGCACCGCCCATGGATATTGATCTGGCTTCGTTCTATGAAGAGCTGCAAAACCTGCACCACAGTGCTGAACACAACGATGAGGCAGTGGTGAAAAGCCTCCAGCGCATTGTCGGAAGCTACCACCCCAATCGTGTGCTCCATGAGGACCACACCGTGAGTGCGGCCCGCGGCAACACCGAGATTTATGAGAAAGCGGAACTGGAAAAGGCTATGGCAGCTCAGGCGGCTCAAGGCGGACAGTAAAGAGAAAGATGAGGCGATTTGGCTATGTATAAATCTTGTTTTAAGCGGATACTCGACCTGATTCTTTCACTGGCGGCCTGCGTGGTGCTGGCTATTCCCATGGCGGTTATCGCCATCTGGATTAAACTGGATTCCCCGGGCCCGGTCTTTTTCAAGCAGCGCAGAGTCGGTGCGCATAAAGAGCATTTCAACATCCTCAAGTTCCGCACTATGCGGGGGGATACACCCCACGATGTGCCCACCCATCTGCTGAAGGATGCGGACAGCTATATTACAAAAAGCGGAGCCTTCTTGCGCCGCACGAGTCTTGATGAGCTGCCGCAGATTTATAACATTGTGGCGGGGCAGATGTCCATCATTGGCCCCCGGCCGGCATTGTATAACCAGTATGATCTTATTGCGGCCCGCGATAAAGTCCATGCCAATGATATCCGCCCCGGCCTGACCGGCCTTGCGCAGGTCAACGGACGGGATGAACTTCCCATTGATGTCAAGGCTCGCTATGACGGCGAGTACGCGGCCAATGTGACCTTCTTAAACGATGTCAAAATTTTCTTCCGCAGCATCGGGTATGTTTTTGCCCGCCGCGGTGTGGTGGAGGGCGGTACTGGAGCACTGGAAGAAAAAAAGTCGCAGCAGGGTGAATCTGGGGCTGAAAATCACTGAATTTGCCATCTTCCCGGCAAAATGACGGAAAAAATTTGGCCGGAAACGCACAAATCTTGCTCTGAAAACAAAAATAGCCAATAAAATCTTGGGAAATTTGTTGAAATATGTTGCAAAAGTCAAGTTGATTGTGTAAAATATACATTAGAGCCCAGTTGATTTGGTTCAAAATCACAGCAATAATTTTTGAAGCAGACTGTCAAAATATTGTCAGTCTGCATAAGACAAGGGGAACAGGTTTATGGCGAACAGAGTATTCCAGAACGTAGTCTACCAGATGAAGGATGCAATCGACCGCGTGGTTGGCGTGGTGGACGAAACGGGCTCTGTCATTGCGTGTTCGGAGCTTGGTCAGATTGGCGAGATGCGGGACGGCTTTGCCGTGGCTCGCCTGACGGCAGGGGACGCCTTCACAAAGGACGGATATTCTTACCACCAGTTCTCCAATGCCAAGCATAATGACTATGCAGTCTTTGTGGAAGGGGATGACACCACCGCCGGCCAATTCGCTTCGGTGCTGTCCATCAGCCTGCAGAGCATCAAGCAGTATCACGATGAAAAGTTCGATAAAACCAACTTCATCAAGAACGTGGTGCTCGACAATATCCTTCCCGGCGACATTTACGCCAAGGCACGGGAACTGCACTTTGTTTCGGACGTGCAGCGCGTGGTTTTGCTCATCCGCGTCACATCCGGCAACGATATTTCTGCCTATGATGTTGTGAGCAGTCTTTTCCCGGACAAGCAGAAGGACTTTGTCTTTAATATCAGTGAGACGGATACGGTCCTTGTCAAAGAAATCAAGCCGGACAACAATACCCGCGATATGGAAAAACTCGCGGCTTCCATTGTTGACACGCTTCAGGGTGAGCATTACATTAAAGCTGTGGTGGGCATCGGTACCCCCATCAGCAACATTAAAGATTTGGCATCTTCTTTCAAGGAAGCACAGATTGCCATGGAAGTCGGCAAGGTCTTTGATACCGAGAAGCAGGTCATCAGCTATGACCATCTGGGCATTGCCCGCCTGATTTATCAGCTTCCCACTACGCTGTGCGAGGCCTTCCTGCGGGAAGTTTTCAAACAGGACAGCATTGATTCTCTTGACTCTGAGACGCTGTTCACTATCCAGCGCTTCTTTGAAAATAACCTCAACGTTTCCGAGACAAGCCGCGGACTGTTCGTTCACCGCAACACGCTTGTCTATCGTCTGGAAAAGATCAAAAAACTTACGGGTCTTGACCTTCGCAAGTTTGATGATGCCATTGTGTTCAAGGTGGCCCTGATGGTAAAGAAGTATCTTGCCTCCGACCCCGCTAAGTACTGATTTCAGTTATATCTGCGCCCGCAGCCCGGAAAATGGCTGCGGGCGTTTTGCACATCAAAATTTTACAAAGTTTCCATAATCCGCCGCAGTAAGCGAAAAATGACGTAAGAAAGCTGATTTTCCCCGCTGACGTCTGCTACGCAAACCTTGACGTCAGAACTTTTCCATGGTAAATTAGTATATGTATTGTTCTGCCCCGGGAGAAGTGTACCCGTTCGGCAGGGAAGTGTTTCGTGCAAGGAGCCAAATCCATGATTGATTTTGAACACGTCACCAAGATTTATGAGACCCAGAACGATGAAAATGTCGCGCTGGAAGATGTCAATATTCACATTGATGAGGGGGAATTTGTCTTTATCCTGGGCCATTCCGGCGCAGGCAAATCTACATTCCTCAAGCTGATCCAGATGGAAGAAAAGCCCACAGAGGGCCGTATCCTTCTCAACGGTCAGGACCTGACCCGCATCAAACGCCGCAAGGTGCCCTACCTGCGCCGCCAGATGGGTGTGGTGTTTCAGGACTTCCGCCTGATTCCTACCATGACGGTTTACGAGAATGTGGCTTTTGCCATGCGTGTGACCAACATCAACAATAAAACCATCAAGAACCGTGTCCCGTATGCTCTGAGCCTCGTGGGGCTTGAGGACAAGATGGACCGTCTGCCGGAGGAACTGTCCGGCGGCGAGCAGCAGCGTGTGGCGGTTGCCCGCGCTCTGGCGCACGGTCCAAAGATGATTATTGCGGATGAGCCGACCGGCAACATTGACCCCGAACTGAGCATGGATATCATGCAGCTCTTTGAGGCAATCAATAAGGTGCACATCACGGTGGTTGTGGTGACCCATGAGCACGAGCTGGTCAATCAGCTTGCGCCCAAAAACAACAACCGTGTTATCACGCTCGAGCACGGTCATGTGGCATCCGATACCGCCCACCCCGAGGTCGCTCAGGAATATGAAGAGTGGCTGGCCGGCCGGACGGAAGATCTCGCGTACACGGAAGAATAAGGGGAAGGGAAAATGCGCTTTTCAAGTTTTACCTATCTGGTTGGCCAGGGCCTGCATAACCTGCGTGCCAACAAAATGATGACCTTTGCCTCTATGGGTGTCCTGACGGTCTGCATGGTTCTGGTGGGCGCGGCGTTTATGTTCGGCGCCAATGTCAGTGCTATGGTGGACTATATCGGCGAACAGAACCAGACGGTCGCCTTTATGGATAAGGGCTTGAGCGAGGAGGATTTCTCCGCCGCAGATGCCGCAATCCGCAGCATCCCTCATGTGGCTGCGGTGGAATATATCTCGGAGGATGAGATGCTCGCTCAGTACAGTGAGAAGCTCTCCGGCTACACCAATCTTCAGGAAATGTTCCAGAATGACAATCCGCTTCATGCGAACTATGTTGTCCGTGCGGATGATGCTGCCAATATTGGTTCTATTGCGGCGGCACTTGAACAGGTCCCCGGCGTTATCCGGGTCAACTCCGTCACGGATGTGTCAGATTTGTTTGTCTCACTGCGCCGCGCGGTCAACTATATCTGCTATGGTCTGGTGGCCGTGCTTGCCCTCGTGAGCGTGGTCGTCATCAGCAATACCATCAAAATCACGGTCTTTAACCGCCGCAAGGAAATCGGAATTATGAAACTGGTGGGCGCAACCAACAGCTTTATTCGATTCCCGTTCTTCGTGGAGGGCGTTACCTCCGGCCTTGTCTCGGCAGCCGTGGCCTCCGGGGTTGTGTGCGGGGCGTATTATGCACTCTGCCGCTGGTATGCGCAGAATCCCTCCAGCCTTTCCATGCTTCTTGGCGGCACGCTGGTGCCGCTTGAAAACCTGTGGTATTACATTGTCATCGGCTTTGCGCTGTTTGGCTTTGTTCTGTGCGGCATTGGCACTGCAACGAGCATCCGCAAGCATTTGAAGGTCTGAACCGGACATACAAATGGAAGGAAACAGGAAATGACATACGCATCACGATGCAATATCCGCCGTATTCTTTCACTTCTGATGGCACTGGCGGCAGCGGCGGCGCTGGTTTTCAGCAGCGCCACGCCCGTTTATGCTGACAGTAAACAGCAGCAGCTTGAAGCCCAAAAAACACAGGCCCAGAAAGAACTGGATGCCATCCGCCAGCAGATCAAGGCCAATGAGAGCGATCTGGAGGCGGCCGAGGCTCAGAAAGACCTGTACGCAAAGGAACAGTCGGCCATTAAGGTCCAAATCAACGCCCTCAATAGCCAGATTGAGGATCTTGAGATCCAGATTGCGGACAAAGAGCAGGAGATTACCGATAAACAGGCGGAAATCGAACAAAAACAGCAGGAATACGATACCCGCTGGGAAGAATATAAAGAGCAGCTCTTTTCCATGCAGACGCTGGACCAGGGCGGAGCGATTGCGCTGCTTTCCACAGCACAGAACCTCTATCAGCTGCTGACGTTTGACCAGGTGCTGCAGGATATCTCCGATGCCAACACTCATGCCTGTGAAGACCTCGAAAATCAGGGCAACGCCCTCAAAGAGGAACGCGCGCAGCTTGAGCAGGCAAAAGCCGAACTTGAGGATCAGGAAGCCCAGCTTCAAAGTCAGCGCACCCAGCTTGACGGCAAGGTAGACGAACTGGCTAAAAATATTCAGGCGCAGGACTCCAGCATCTCTGCCGCGGAGGCGAAAGCTGAGGCTCTCTCGGCGGCCGAGACCGAGGCGCGCGCCAAGTTTAACAAAGCTGCGGATGAGTTGGACTCTTACCTCAAATCTATCATTGAGCAGACCAAGAACAACTATGCCAACGCGCCCATCAGCTGCTCACTGGACTTTATCTGCCCGCTGCCAAGCTATAAGTATATTTCCTGCTATTATGGCGATGGCGGACATAAGGGCGCGGACTTTGCGGCGCCCGGCGGCACGCCCATCTATGCGGTGGCCAGCGGCGTTGTGACGGTTGCCGCCAGTCATTACAGCTACGGAAACTATGTCATGGTCTATCATGGCACCGATGACAATGGCAACTCCTACGCGACCCTTTATGCCCATATGAACAGCTGGCCGCCGGTCAGCGTCGGGCAGTCTGTCACCAAAGGGCAGGTTATCGGCTATGTGGGCTCGACCGGCAATTCGACGGGCAATCACCTGCATCTTGAACTGCGCGTCAATGGCGCGCGCACCAATCCGCTTTCCTATATCCCGCATTGATTTTAAGGAGGCTTTACCTTGAATCCCAGAAAACATAAAACGATGGTCCGTGTTGTCTGTCTGATTATTGCTGCGCTGATGGTTGTCACGCTTGCAGCGTCCACCATCCTCGCATTTATCTGATTCGCAAACAACGGATTCCACATTTCCCGCAAGGAGCAGTCGTTTATATGAGCAAAAAAATCAGTCTGGGTGTGGCCGCCTCGGTCACGCTCATTGCTATGGCGGTAACTTTTTCCGTCACCATGACCGTTTCAATGAATATGTTTAATAATACGGTCACCAGCGTTAAAAACAAGGAACGAATGTACAATAAGCTGTCCGAGGTGGATCGCTACGTCCGCGCTAATGAATACGCCGACATCAATGAGGATACCCTCAACGATACCATTGCATCCGGTTATATGCTTGGCATCAATGACCGCTATGCACGATACTATTCCGCTAAAGCCTATACGGAACGCATGGGACTTGCAAATGGCAGTCTCATGGGAATTGGTGCGTCTGTTGTCAAGGATTCTTCCTCCGGCTACGGCCGCATTATTCGTGTCTACAACAATACGCCCGCAGCGGAAGTTGGCCTTCAGACCGGTGGATTCATCACAGCCATCGGGGAGACCAGTACCCGCAGCATGAGCGATACTTCCGCCATCACCTCCGCCCTTGTGGGGGAGGAGGGAAGCACGGTTACCATCAAATATCTGACGCCTGACCGTCAGGAAGAAACCCTCGAGCTGACCCACGCCAACTATACGACGCCGAGCATCAGCACGGTCACAATGCTGAATGGGAACGTGGGCTATCTGAGGATTGATGCTTTTACAAGCACAACAGCGGTGGAATTCCGTAATGCGGCGAATAACCTGACTAATCAGGGCGCGGCTGCCATGATTTTTGACCTGCGTGACAACACCGGTGAAAATCTCAATGCTGCTCTTGTGGCGGCAGATTACTGTGTGCCTTCCGGATTGATGGCACAGAGCCAGGCAAAAGATGGGACCCTGACCGATCTGCGTGTCTCGGACGATGATGAACTGACAATCCCCATGGTGTGCCTTGTCAACGGAAATACGGCAGGCGGCGCAGAACTTTTTGCGAACGCACTTCGCAAGATGGGCGGTGCAACCATTGTGGGAACGACCACGGCCGGCAAAGGCGTTCTGCTTTCTGACCCGCAGAGCCTCTCGGACGGCAGCGCTGTCGTTATCACGGTTGGAATGCTGCTTGACAATGAAGGCCAGAGCTGGAACGGTACCGGCCTGACTCCGGATATTGATGCCTCGCTCACCACGGATGAACAGAGCAGCTACTATGACTTTACCCCTGACAATGACCCGCAGATTAGCAAGGCGCTTGCCGCGCTCTCGAACGTCATGACACAGTAAAAACATTTGCAAAGGAGCCTCCCGTATGCCCAACCTGACTGACCTTTCAACCATCCGCGACCTTTGTGCACGGTATGACTTTGCGCTTTCCAAGGGATTTGGGCAGAACTTTATTGTCAACCCAGGTATCTGCCCCCGCATAGCGGAGGCTTCCGGCATTGGCCCCGGCTGGGGTGCATTGGAGGTTGGCCCGGGCATCGGCGTTCTTACCGAACAGCTTTGCCAGCGGGCGGACAAGGTCGTTTCTATTGAGGTAGACAAGCGCCTTCCTGCATTGCTTGAGGAGACAATGGCGGGATATGACAATTTTAAGCTGATCCTCGGCGATGTGCTCAAGGTGGATTTGCGCACAATTCTGCGCGAGGAATTTGGCGATCGCCCCGTTGCGGTCTGTGCGAACCTGCCTTATTACATCACAAGCCCAATCTTGATGCGCCTGCTCGAAGAACGCCTCCCCATCCGCAGCATCACTGTTATGGTTCAAAAGGAAGCTGCTCAGCGTCTGTGCGCTGCCCCCGGCACAAGGGAAGCGGGCGCCATCAGCTATGCGGTGGCTTACTATGCCTCGGCCAGTCAGCTGTTTACGGTCCAGCCCGGCAGCTTTTATCCGGCTCCCAAGGTGACCAGTGCCGTCATCCGACTGGACATTCATGATACGTCTCCGGTTACCCCGGCTAACGGGGATGAGGCGGGGTTGTTCCGCCTTATCCGTGCCGCGTTTTCTCAGCGGCGCAAAACCGCCGCCAACGCGGTGGCCAATGGGCTTGGCTTGCCGAAGGCAAAGGTCCTTGCCGCACTGGAAGCTGCGGGCCTTGATGTTCGTGTGCGGCCCGAACAGCTCACGCTCGAGGAGTATTGCGCCTTTCAGGCTGCGCTTGCCGCTGAGATGGATTGACAATTTGTTTATACTGTGCTACAATAGATAAGTAGCGCTGGCGTAGCTCAATTGGCAGAGCAGCTGATTTGTAATCAGCAGGTTGCAGGTTCGATTCCTGTCGCCAGCTCCAAAATACCGCGATGTGAAGTTGCTTTTGCAGCTCGCAGCGCGGTATTTTTTGGTTTTGCAGCAGTTTTGACTGTTTTTGCATAGAAAAAGCGGGAATAGGATTTTGTCATCCTTGTTCCCGCTCGTTGTTTATAAAACTATTACAGCAGCTGTACCTGCGCTTTTTGGCAGATTTCTTTGGTTTCTTCATCCCACAGGCTGACCTGAACTTCGCCGATATGGGCCTTGCCCAAGAGCAGCATACACAGACGGCTCTGCCCAATGCCGCCGCCGATGGTCAGGGGCAGTTTCCCTTCAAGAAGCATTTTGTGGAACGGCAAGTCCGCACGCTCAGGGCATCCGGCCTCCTCAAGCTGGCGCAGCAGAGACTCCCGGTTAACCCGGATTCCCATGCTGGACAGTTCCAGTGCACATCCCAGCGCTTTGTGCCAGAACAAAATGTCGCAGTTGAGTGCCCAATCATCATAGTCCGGCGCGCGTCCATCGTGACGGATGCCGCTCTTGAGTGTTCCGCCAATCTGCATGATGCAGACCGTGCCGTGCTGGCGGGTGAAGGCGTTCTCACGCTCTTTGGGAGTAAGTTCAGGGTAAAGGTCCTCAAGTTCCTGCGTGGTGATGAAGGTCGGTTCACGGACCAGCCGAATACTTTTCAGCTCGGGGAATTTCCAGCGCAGTTCGTCTGCGGTTGAGCAGACAGCATCCACAATATTCCGCACAGTCTCCTCAAGAAACTCAAGCGTCCGATCTTTCTCGGTAATGACCTTTTCCCAGTCCCACTGGTCCACATAGATACTATGCAGATTATCCAGTTCCTCATCGCGGCGGATGGCGTTCATGTCGGTCACAAGGCCCTGACCGGGACGGAACCCGTATTTGGCCAAAGCGTAGCGCTTCCATTTGGCCAGACTGTGTACTACCTCGGCCTGGCCATTCAAGCAGGGAACATCAAACGCAACGGGACGCTCCACGCCGTTGAGGTTATCATTCAGGCCGCTGTCCGTGTCCACAAAGAGAGGGGCTGTGACGCGCTTGAGATGCAGTGCGGCGCAGAGCTTTTCCTGAAATATGGTTTTGACAATGCCGATGGCCTTCTGGGTGTCATACAGCCCCAACAGGTCATGGTAGTTTTTCGGAATGGATGTTTTGGACATATTTTTCCCTCTTTTCCTGATTTCTTGACGTAACACTGATTTCATTATATCGAATGGTGTGCCATCCGTCAAACAATTCTGCTTTCGTTTTTGCGCAAATTCTCCGCCTGCACGGGAAGAAAAAGAGGGAAAGCCGGGAATTTGGTGGCTGACCGTTCGCCTTTGCCGCCCTGCACCCCGGATTCGATGATTATTTGCGCTGCTTCCGCCTATACTTGCAATGAAGAATTCCGGTTCACAGCAGGAGGGAAGCGCGTATGTTTTACTATCATAAAGGTCTGACCCGCCAGGCAAGGCGTACCGTTGGCACAGCCCTGACGATGGCCGGACGGCAGGGCTGCACGGCGGCAGATACCGGTCACCTCCTGATGGCAATGGTTCAGACAGGCCGCGGTGCGGCAGCAGAGTTCCTGCGCCGTAAAAACGTTACAATGTCCGCACTCGCGGCGTGTGCTTCTCAGCGCTGCTGCGGACGGCCGGTGCGGCTGCACCGCAGTGATCTTGCGCCGGAAAGCCGGAAGGCGCTGGAATTTGCCGTGCTGGGTGCTCACGCAGCCCGCAGCGCGCGGGCGGACAATGAACATCTCCTTTGCGCAATGCTCGAAGATGCCGGATGCACCGCAAGCCTTTGGCTGGCAGAAATCGGCGTTGAGGTTCCGCGGGCTGCGCGGGAGTGCAGGCAGCTTTCAGGCCAGCTTGTTCTGCCTTCCGCACCTAAAATGAGCGTAAGCCGAAACAGCCGTCCGAGCGAAAAATATGGCCGAGATTTAACCCGTTTGGCGCAGGAGGGGCAGCTTGACCCGGTGCTTTGCCGTGAAAGCGAACTCGAGCGCATGATTGAGATTCTTTGCCGCCGCCAGAAAAACAATCCCTGCCTTTTAGGGGAACCGGGTGTGGGCAAAAGTGCGTTGGCTGAGGCACTCGCTCAGCGCATAGCGTCCGGCCAGATTACCCAGAGCCTTAAAGGCAAGAGGGTGCTGAGCCTTGATATGGCTTCGATGGTGGCGGGTACCAAATACCGCGGAGATTTTGAAGAACGGTTCAAGAACCTGCTTGAGGAAATCTATCGCGACCGCTCCACAATTCTTTTCATTGATGAGATTCATGTGATTGCCGGTGCCGGTGCAGCCGAAGGCGCCATTGACGCTGCAAGTATTCTGAAGCCCATGCTGGCCCGCGGTGAAATTCAGCTTATCGGCGCCACAACCCCCGAGGAATACCGCAAGACCATTCAGAAGGATTCCGCGCTGGATCGCAGATTTGGAAAAATCAATGTGGAGGAGCCTACCCCGACGCAGGCTGAAAAAATCCTGACAGGACTAATGCCCCGCTATGAGCGCTACCACAATGTAAAGATTCCGCAGGATGCAATCCATGCGGCGGTTGAACTGAGTGTACGGTACCTTCCGGGACGTTTCCTGCCCGACAAGGCCATTGATTTGCTTGACGAAGCCGCCGCAGCACTGCGCATTGCAGATGGGGAGGAAAGCGGCAGTCAGCCGGTGCTGACGCCTGCGGATTTAGCCCATGTGGTAGGCCGGGCCAGCGGTGTGCCTGCTGAACGTGTGGGGGAGGCAGAGAGAGAACGGCTCGAACAGCTTGAAGCGCGGCTTTCGGCACAGGTCATCGGACAGCCACGAGCTGTCCACGCCGTGGCCGCCGCAATCCGCCGCAGCAGAACCGGCCTGCGGGAGACAGGACGCCCAATCGGCGCCATGCTGTTCCTTGGCCCGACCGGTGTGGGAAAGACCCAGCTGGCCCGCACACTCGCACAGAGCTGGTTCGGCAGTGAGAAGGCGCTTCTGCGTTTTGATATGTCGGAATATATGGAACAGCATACGGTGGCGCGGCTCATTGGCTCGCCGCCGGGCTATGTTGGCTACGATGAAGGCGGTCAGCTGACCGAGGCTGTTCGCCGACGCCCTTACAGTGTTGTACTCTTTGACGAGATTGAGAAGGCACACAGCGATATCCAGAACATTCTTTTGCAGATTCTTGAGGATGGCCGGCTCACTGATGCACAGGGCCGGCAGGCGGATTTCTCCAACACCATCATCCTGCTCACCTCCAATTTGGGTGCGCGGTGTTTAGCGGGGCAGGGGAGCCCTGTGGGATTTGGCGCGGCCGGGGAGGACAGTACACGCCGGGGACAGAAGGCATTGGCTGAAGCGCGGGAATATTTCCGCCCGGAACTGATGGGCCGCCTTGATGAGGTCGTCCTTTTTGACCCGCTCGGACCCGAACAGCTGCGGGCAATCGCTGACCGGCTGCTCAGTGAACTGGAGGAGCGCGCGGCTCGGCAGGGATATGTCCTGCGTCATACCCCTGCTGTGGCGGCTGCACTGGCTGGGAAAGAGCCCCCCGCCTATGGCGCACGCGAACTGCGCCGAAAAGTCAGCCGCGCCGTGGAACAGGCATTGGCCGATCGTATTGCGGCAGGCACTGCCCAACCCGGCGTTCCGTTCATCGCGGATGTGGATCCCGCAACCGGCCAGATTATCCTGACATCCGATGATTTGGCTGCCTGTGTATAAAAAGGAGCATCCCTGCTTGACGAAAAATGTGAAATTGTGTTGACAGTCCCACGAAACCATGTATAATATTCATTGTGTGTTGCATCTATTAGACACATTGGCGTTGTATGTGCTGCTGTAACTCCTGCGGTCGGGCGCAGGGGTGTAACAAACCTTTTGCGGGGCGGCATAATTGGCGCTGACCCACCGGGCTTTTTGCCGATGAGCCGGTAACCAGCAGCCGAGGTGGGAACAAATTCCGCAAAGGGGGATGCAGTAAAAAATGAATGAAATTGTATCACTGAAAGACATTGTCGTTGACTTCGATGGGGAACGAATCCTGGATGGACTTTCTCTTGACATTCACGATAAGGAGTTTGTGACCTTCCTTGGCCCTTCCGGCTGCGGAAAAACCACAACCCTTCGCGTGATTGCGGGATTCCTCACACCGAAATCCGGCAGTGTCCTTTTTGATGGGAAGGACATCACCGCCCTGCCGCCTTATAAACGGCAGGTCAACACCGTGTTCCAGAAATACGCGCTCTTCCCGCACCTGAACGTGTATGAAAATGTCGCTTTTGGTCTGCGGCTGAAAAAGCTGCCGGAGGAGACCATCCGCCCCAAAGTTCAGGAAATGCTCGAAACCGTGGGCTTGAAGGGATTTGAACGCCGCAGCATCAACCAGCTTTCCGGCGGCCAGCAGCAGCGTGTAGCCATTGCCCGCAGCCTGGTCAACCAGCCCCGCGTTCTGCTCCTTGACGAGCCTCTCGGCGCGCTGGACCTTAAGCTCCGCAAGGAAATGCAGCTGGAACTCAAGCGTCTGCAAAGGGAAATGAACATCACCTTTGTCTACGTCACCCATGACCAGGAGGAAGCCCTCACGATGTCGGACACCGTTGTGGTCATGAACAAGGGCAATATTCAGCAAATCGGCAGCCCGCAGGATATCTACAATGAGCCCTGCAATGCGTTTGTTGCCCGCTTTATCGGTGATTCCAATATTGTTGACGGCATTATGGAAAAAGACTTCCTTGTTTCCTTCGCTGGCCGTGAGTTCACCTGCGTGGACCGCGGATTCAAGCCGCGTGAGCCGGTGCAGGTTGTCATCCGCCCCGAGGACGTGGCTATTGTTCCGCCTTCCGTGGGTATGCTTACCGGTCTTGTCCGGGAAGTCATCTTCAAGGGTGTCCATTTTGAGATGCACGTTGATGTGGAAGGCAAGGAATGGCTGATTCATTCTACGCAGGCCAGCCAGCCCGGCGAACTCATCGGTATGAATATCGGCCCCGACGAAATTCACATCATGTCCCGCGAGGAGGTGTGAGCCGATGTTCCGTTCCAAAGCTTCCCGCTGGGCCGCCGCACCGTATCTGGTGTGGATGTGCGTCTTTATTGTTGTGCCGCTTGCCATCGTTGTCTGGTATGCGCTGACGGATGCTTCCGGCGCTTTCACGCTCACCAATCTGACCGGCATCGGCCGCTATGCCTCCGTGTTTGGCCGCAGCCTGCTGCTTGCAGCCATCGCAACGGTCATCTGTCTGGTCCTTGCGTTCCCGGTTGGGTATTCCCTCAGCCGCCTGCGCGCCAACAAGCAGCACATTATGCTGATGCTTGTGATGCTGCCGATGTGGATGAACTTCCTGCTCCGCACCTATTCCTGGATGACGCTGCTTGAGAAAAACGGCCTGATTAACAAGTTTTTCGGCTTGTTCGGCATCGGACCTTTTAACATGATTAACACCTCCGGCGCCGTTGTGCTGGGCATGGTGTATAACTACCTGCCCTACATGATTCTTCCGCTCTATACCGCCATGACCAAAATTGACAATTCGGTGATTGAGGCGGCACAGGATTTGGGCGCCAATACCTTCCAGGTTCTTGTCCGTGTCCTCATTCCGATGGCCAAACCTGGCATCGGCACAGGAATCACCATGGTGTTCGTTCCGGCTGTTTCTACCTTTATTATCAGCCGTATGCTGGGCGGCGGTTCCAACCTGCTCATCGGCGATCTGATTGAACTTCAGTTCCTTGGCAATTCCTACAACCTGAATCTCGGCTCCGCCATGAGCCTTGTGCTGATGGTTATTGTTCTGCTCTGCATGAGCTTTACCTCCAGCTTTGATGAAGAGGAAATGGAGGGAGTCATGTAATGAAAAAGCATAGAAGACAAAACCGTCATCTTCTCCAGCGCACTTACCTTGTGCTGATTTTCGGGTTCATGTACCTGCCCATTGCGGTTCTCATTGCGTACAGCTTTAATGAAAATAAGAGCCGCGCGGTCTTTACCGGCTTTTCGCTCAAATGGTACGAGAGCCTTTTCCACAATGAGATGATCCTCACGGCGCTCTGGAACTCCCTTGTTCTTGCGCTGGTCTCCTCCATTGTGGCGACCGTGATTGGCACGCTTGCCACAATCGGCATTAACTCGATGAGCCGCAAAGCGCAGCTTCTAATCAACAATATCAGCTATGTCCCGGTGGTCAACCCTGAAATCATCACCGGTGTCTCCCTGATGCTGCTCTTTGTCCTTGCGCAGAAAGCAGGCATTGGCGGGGAGGAAGGCGTCTTTGGATGGATTACGCTGATGATTGCACATATCACGTTCAACGTACCTTATGTAATCTTTAACGTCAGCCCCAAACTTCGCCAGCTGGATTCAAGCCTTTATAACGCCGCATTGGATTTGGGCTGCACACCGCGGCAGGCCTTCTTCAAGGTGATTCTGCCCCAGCTCAGCCCGGCTATCCTCTCGGCGTTTCTCATCTGCCTGACCTACTCCATTGATGACTTCATGATTTCCTACTTCAACTGCGGTACCATGCAGACGCTGCCCATTGCCATCTATTCGATGACCCGCAAGAAGGTCAGCCCCGAAATCAATGCGCTGTCCACAATCATGTTCATTGTGATTCTGGCCATTATCCTGATTTCTAATGCACTTGACTCCCGCAGCTACAAGCGCAATCAGGCCGCCATCCGCCGTGATACGGCCGGTGTGTGAAGGGGGGGCAAAGACATGAAGAAAATGAATGTTCGCACGTTTGCATCGCTCTGCCTTGGCGCCGTTTTGGCGGCAGGATGCGTGCTGCCCGCTGCGGCCCAGCCCGCGGACCCCATTGAGGTCACCGAGGATATCACGGTTTCCGGTGACTATGACTGGACCCGCTTTGCCGATGACCACCTGACGATCAACGTTTACAACTGGGGTCTTTATATCTCGGACGGCTCCGATGAGAGTGTGGATGTTGTCTCGGCGTTTGAAAAATTGACCGGCATCAAGGTAAATTACACGACGTTTGACTCAAACGAAAGCCTGTACGCCAAGATGAAATCCGGCGGCGCAAGTTACGATGTCATTTTCCCGTCCGATTATATGGTGGGCAAGATGATCAAAGAAGGGATGCTGGCCGAACTCGACTACGCCAATATTCCCAACGCCGCCAACATCGGTGAGGAGTATCTGGGCTGGAGCTTTGACCCCGACAACGCTTACAGTGTTCCCTATACCTGGGGTACCACCGGCATTGTCTACAACACCACCATGGTGGAGGAACCGCCCACAAGCTGGGAGGATCTCTGGGATGTTGCCTACACCGGCAATGTGCTGATGTTCAATAACTCCCGTGACGCCTACGCCATTGCGGCCAAAAAGCTGGGAATGTCGCTTAACCCTGCCAGCGTGGACGAAGTGGATTTGGTGATGAAGGAGCTTCAGTCACAGAAATCCGTGGTCCAAGCCTATGTCATGGACGAAATCTTTGACAAGATGGAGGGCGGCGAGGCCGCCATGGCTCCCTACTATGCCGGCGACGCGCTGACCATGATTGAGGACAACCCCGACCTTGCGTTTGTTCACCCCGAGGAGGGCGTCAACTTCTTTGTGGACAGTATGTGCATCCCGGCAACAAGCCGCAACAAGGAAGCCGCGGAAATGTTCATCAACTATCTGTGTGAGCCGTCGGTGGGCTACCAGAACTGCGATTTCATCGGCTACTCCACGCCGATTACCGAAGTGTGGGAAATGCTCGATGATGACCTCAAGTATAACCCCATCGCCTACCCGGACGAGTCCGTGATGGATAAGGCGGAAGTCTTTGTGACGCTGCCCGATGATGTCAACGCCGAGATGGACGCCAAATGGAGTGAGATGAAGAGTTACGATGAATCTGGCAGCGGCTGGCTGGTTGTGGCCTTTATTGCCGGCGCTCTTATGATTTCAATCTTTAACATCTGGCGCAAAATGCGTAAAAAGGTTCGGGACGATTATTAAATAACGTCCACAACACCGGATCGCCTCTTGGAGAGCGGTCCGGTGTTGTGTTATAATATAAAATACCCTGCGCCGCTGGGCTTTGGAACCGCAAGGCAGGAGCGGGTGCAGCTTTCCAGACAGGATAAGGAGTATCAGATATATGCCTTTTACACAGGATTATAAGATTTATCGTTATGACGGGGATTTCCGCGGCATCCTCAAACCGGGTGCACTTCTTCGCTATAGCCAGCAGATTGCGGGGGAACACGCGGCGGCAATCGGCATCACCGATGAACTGTACGCCCGCACCCATACCGCCTATGTGCTTGCCAAACTGGCACTGCACTTTGACCGCGCGCCCCATGTGGATGAAACGCTCACCGTGGCAACCGAGCCGGAAAAACTCAAGCGCGCCGTCAACCGCCGCGTGAACACATTCTATGACGAGCAGGGCCGGGAAGTGGCCTGTGTGGACAGCCGCTGGGTGCTGATTGACACCGAGCGACGCATCATTCTGCGCCGCCACCCGGAGGAATTCCCCACTTCCTGCTGGGCGGAGAACGTGGAACGCGAACTGCCCATGAAAATGACAAAGGTGCCCAAAGACCAGTGTGAACTTCTCGGGTGCCACCGTGCCGATTACAGCCGCTGTGATATGAACGGCCATCTCAATAATACAATCTATGCGGACCTGATTTGCGATGCACTGCCCGGTGAGGTCTGGCAGACGATGACGGTTCAGGATATGGTGATAACCTACCACAAGGAAGTTCCGATGGGGGAGAGCCTGCGCCTGTGCCGCGCCCGCCTCGATGAAAACCGCTGGTTCTTCTCCGGCTGGAACGGGGAAACCTGCAATTTTGAGGCGGAAATCACGCTAGCCCCGCTGTAAGAGGAAAAGGTTACAAAAGACTTCTAAATTATTACAACTTTTTTACAAAATACCATTGACAAATGGTTTCAAAAAGGTTACAATTTAGTTGCAAGCAAAAGATAAACAAAAATCTTTTTCATGTGTTCTTCTCCTCCTTTCTTAAAATCCCCGCCTATCCCTCAGGCGGGGATTTTTTTTGCTTGTGCACAGCAATTTCTCCCCATTCTTATTCAGGTATCAGAAATCCGTACAGGTAAAACGGAATAGAGTATAAAAGAACGCCGGCAGGTCCGGCGTTCTTTTTTTCTTACTGGCGGCGCTTGCCACCCTTCGACGAAATCTATCGGACGGGCAGTGTATGATAGTTCCCAGAAACCAAGAAAAGGGGAGTGTGCCATGCGTTACCGAAACAAACGATTTCTGGCGTCCCTGGCCGCGGCGGGGCTGATGCTCTGCTGGGCCGGGAATACCGCCCTGACTGCACTGGCGGAGGATGCCCCCGGTGTGTTAGCGGCCGCATCTCAGACAGAAGAACAGTTTCAGGATTCCAATCAGGAGCAGTCAGCGGATGCGGACAGCACGCCTGAAGCCGAATCTGTGCAGGTGACAGCTGTTCCGGAAATTCCGGAGGAATCTTTGCCGTCAGAGCCTGTGGATGAAAGTGCAGAGTCTTCACCGCAGATAACGCCGGAACAGACATCCGAAGAAGATTCTCAAACACCTGAGGAACAAAATTTGCCTGAAGCCACAGAAGCACCGCAGCCTGCCGCGGAGGAACCGCAGGCGGAGCCGAGCGAGGAACAGGAAGAAAGCAGTCCTGACGCGATTCCTGCGCAGATTGCTGAGAACGAACCCGAGCCTGAACCGAACACAGACTCTGCCCCGGCGCAGGAAGCTGTCACAGAATCCGAAAATGTGGAACAGCCTGCGGGTTCTGCGGCCGTGGCAAGAATTATCCGGCCGCAGGAAAGTTATGTCCATACATATCGTTTCCTGGATCCTGATGGGCAGGCGTATGACACGATTCCCGACCAGCTGCTTTCTCCCGGGGAGACCCTCACGGAACCGGGTGTTCCACTGCGCAAGGGAGCCGCTTTTGAGGGGTGGTATACTGCTCCGCAGGAAGGAGAGCAGTTTACCGGATTTGGCACGCCTGAGCCGGAACTGACACAGAATGAGGAAACCATCCTGTATGCGCGCTTCCGGACGCAATTTTATGTCTTTTATCACGCGGCAAGCGAGCAGGGAAGTGCCGTGGTGAGCACGCAAACCTACTCAAACGGCGCGGCCGTTGACCCGTCCAATGTGCCCTTTGCACAGCCCGGGCCGGATATGGCGCTGGTAGGATGGACCGATACCCCCGGCGGCACCACCGCACAAAGCGGCTGGACGATTGAAGGGGCGGACCTTGACCTTTACCCCGTGATAAAGGCGGCTGCCTGGATCACATACGATTCCTGTGGGGGCACTGCCGTGGAGCCCGCCTACGTTCTGTCGGGCGGAAAGACTGTGCGCCCGGCTGACCCGGTACGTCCCGGCTATGCTTTTACGGGATGGTATACAGACAGCGAAACCGAACAGGCGTTTACGTTCGGGGATACCCTGTCGGCAAGTCTGACCCTTTATGCGGGCTGGGAAGCCCAAACGGTTGGGTACAGGGTTCTTTACTGGCAGCAAAATCCTGATGATGACGGCTATTCGCTGGCACAAACCGTGGACTCCTCGGCGCTTACCGGCACTGTCACTGAGGCCACAGCCGAGCAGGACCGCTATGATAATTTCCACCCGGTCAGTGCGCCGGTGGAGCAGCAGACCGTGGCGGGGGACGGTTCAACGGTCGTGAATGTCTTTTATGACCGGGATATCGAGACAATCCGCTTTTACCGTATCAGATGGAACGGGCTGAGCCGGGAATGGAAGGAAATTGAGGAATTGACGATTACGGCGCGCTACGGTCAGGACGTCAGCGCGCTTTGGCCCAGCCAGCGCACGGATCTGAGCAATGTTTACCCCTCCCTTTGGCGGGTGGAACCCTACGGGAATACCTACCAGTCCAACATCAGCGCCATGCCGGCGGGCGGTGCCAGCTTCTACCAGACCGATACGGACGGTGCCTATACCCTGCGCTGTGAATACTGGCTCGAAGGCCTTGACAGCGAATATGCCCTTGACCATGTGGATAACTTTAACTCCGACAATTCGGACTGGAAACTGACTAAGGAGGACCTCTACGACATTAAGGGCTTCGCCCACAATACGCAGATGGGGAATCAGGTTGACAGCAAAGCACAATACATTTTTGAAGCCCCGAACGCGCAGTGCCTGGGATGGAAAATCTATTACACCCGCAACACCTATCAAATTACATTCTTTGACGGCGGTGTACAGGACTGCGTGAAAGATTTTCTCTATCAGGCGGATATTTCCGGCGCCGGATATACCCCTGCGCCGCCAGAGGGAAAGGAAGATTACACCTTTGCAGGCTGGTATCTTAATGACGAACTGGCAGGCGAGGCATATGACTTCAATGACAAAACGATGCCGGCGGGCAATTTTGCACTCTATGCCAAGTGGGTGCCGCCGGTGTATACACTCCATTTTGATTTGGGCGGAGCCTCCCTCGATGAGCAGGATGACCCTGCGGCCTATGCGGATCAGATTGTGACCAAGGATGAAGCCGCTCAGCAGCCCGGCGACCCGAGCCGTGAAGGCTGGAATTTTTCGGGCTGGATCCGACAGGACAATGGCGAACCGTACAATTTCTCAACACGCCTCTCTTCTGATCTGACTGTCTGTGCCGTTTGGACCAGTCTGAACAGTCATACCCTTACCTATGACCGCGGAGACGGGAAAAATATCCTTGTGACGGATCCAAAGACCTATGCGGCGGGATCCGGCGTCCGGCTCAGTGACCCGCCGCAGGAGTGGGTCGAGTGGGCGCAGCAAGAAGATGCGGGCTTTTTGGGCTGGGCGCTTTTCGACGAGTCCGGAAACGAAACTGCACGCTGGCTTCCCGGCGAGGAAATGACAATGCCGGACAGGGATGTGACCCTCTGCGCAGTGTGGAGCAAAGGACGTTCCACAACGCTGACGTATGACTGGAATGACGGCAGCGGCAAGCGTGTCACCGTAAAAATCCCGCAGCCCAACGCACCTTACTGCATTGAGCAGGAGAACCCCACGCGTGACGGGTATTATTTCCTGGGGTGGGGAATCGAACAGGAGGCAGACGAAGCCGACCTCCTGCATTGCGGCGATACCATCCGCGTGGATACACTCGAGGAGCAGGAGAATGTGCTCTATGCGCAGTGGGTAAAACTGCCGGTCCCGCCTACCGGAGTTCACAGCAGCGCGGTGAAAGGCATTTTGCCGCTTCTGATTGGCGCAGCTTTTGCGCTTTTGAGGAGGAAAAAACGTGAAATTTGAATCCACGGCCCCGCGGGAACAGGAGCGCACGTTACGGCTGCAGCGTGAAATGGTGCGGCTGCTTGGCCGATTCGCCGTGCTGGCCGTGCTGCTCTGGCTGGTGTTTGGCGTTCTATTCGGACTTTGTGCCATGCCGGATGACCAGATGGCCCCGCGTCTCTATGCGGGCGACCTGATTCTTTATTACCGTCAGGCACACACTTTCCACGACAGGGATGTCATAGTGGCCCGCGTGGAAGGGCAGACGGTTGTGGGCCGCGTTGCTGCCCGCGGGGGAGATACGGTGGAAATTTCGGACGGTATGCTCCATGTCAATGGCAGCACTGTGATGGAAAATGAAATCTATTACACCACCGATGCCTATGAAGGCGGAGCAACCTACCCGCTCACACTGAAGGAGAACGAACTATTCCTGCTCTGTGACCATCGGGAAGGAGCAACGGACAGCCGCTGGTTTGGCCCCGTTGCCGCCGATTCCGTCAAAGGCAAGGTTATTACTGTTTTGCGCCGTTCACGTCTGTGACTTAGGAATTCCCGGGCACAGACTCGAACAAATATATTTTCTCAAGGAGGAACAACCTATGAATCGAACCTTATCCAAGGGCGCCCGTCTGGGTACAGCCATCTTCACCGCTGCACTCGCGGCCGGTATGCTCACTGCAGTCGCTGCAGAGGAAACCGGAGCGGACGGCACGGGCGGAATCGGAAGTCAGAGCAGTATGACAAAAAGTGTTCTCAAGGACGAAAATACCTATGCCCCCAATACGACCCTCAATTTTACACTTACCCCGGGTACAGGCAAGCCCGCTTCGGGCGGTCAGCCGGCAATCTATGACGGCATTCCGGGCGGCGTCACACTGGACAGCGGCGACTTTGTTTTTGCGCCGCAGGACAGCGACATCGGCAAGGCCAAAGTCAGTTCCAGCAATGGCATCACGGTTCATCTGGAAAAGTTTTCCAAGCCCGGCATCTACCGCTACTCTGTACAGGAGACGATCCCCGGTACGCCGTATGACGGTCTGAGCTACAACACGGAACCCAAAACGCTTGATGTGTATATTTCCGCTGACCGGGAAGGATGCCTGAACTATACCCTGATTTGGACCGATGCCGATGGATGCAAGGGAACCGGTGAGTTTGAAAATACATACGAAACCGGATGCTTCACGGTTGAAAAAACCGTCACCGGCAACCAGGGCGACCGCAATAAGACGTTCAGCTTCACGCTGAAAGTGGACGGAGCCGAGGGCGAGCAGTATAAGGTTCTGCTGCCCGGCGGCGGCACCGGGACCATGGTCAGCGGCGAGGAATTTACCGTTACGCTCAAAGACAGCCAGACTGTGAAGGTCTACGGCCTGTCCGCGAACGATGTCTATACCGTCACCGAGGATGATTATTCATCGGATGGCTATTCCACGACCGTCTCGGTTAATGGCGGCGAGGCAGAAGAGACCAGAACCACGACGGGTAAAGTTCCTAAGGGCGGCGAGAGCTGCATTGACTTCACCAACTGCAAGGAAGTCACTCCGCCTACCGGTCTTTTGATGGATACCGCACCTTACGCCGCAATGATCGTTCTTGCCGGGCTGTTCGCCATCTTCCTGCGCCGTCGCCGCCGTGAAGAGTAAGGAGCCGCGTTTTGCAAAAACGGAATTTTATTCTTGGCGGGGCAGTGCGGATTGGAAATGCTCTGCTGGATTTGACGGCCACCGTCATGATGCTGATTCTTCTTTTCTATGGTGCGTACTGCCTGTGGGATAATTACAACATCAACCGCGCTGCCTTTGCCGCTGACGGCTTGATGCGGTATAAGCCGGCCGTTCAGGAGGACGGGAGCGCGCCGACGATGGAAGAACTCAGAACACTGAATGATGATGTCTGTGCATGGATTACGGTGGACAACACGAATATTGATTACCCCGTGGTTCAGGGAACGGACAATATGCAGTATGTCAACACCAGCGTGCTGGGGGAATTTTCCCTCTCGGGCGCAATCTTTTTGGACAGCCGCTGCGCAGCTGACGGAAGCGGAGATTATCTGCTGCTCTATGGACACCACATGGACAGCGGCGCGATGTTCGGTGATATCGTCAAATTTCTTGAGCAGGAATATTTTGATGAGCATCCCAGCGGTACCCTGACGCTCTGCGATGGGACTGTGTACGGGATAACCTTTTTTGCCTGCTGTGCGGTGGATGCCGCAGACCCGGTGTTGTACAGGCCAGACAGCGGTGCCGGACTTGAACGGCTGATGGCACGGATTGCTCAAACAGCGGTGTGTCAGCGTGAAATAACCGGGACCCCGGAGCGGGTGATCGGCCTTTCCACCTGCCTTGAGGCGGAAACGAACGGCCGCGCGGTGCTTTTTGGGTGCTTGGAGCCTTTGACCGGCTCGGATACCTGACCCACAAAACAGCCAAAGAAATCCACAAGAAAGGAGGAATTTGCTTTGCAGAAAATTTGCAGCCGGGCAGCAGCGCTGGCTGCCGCACTATTCCTGCTGCTTGTGCCGCTGGCGGTTCGGGCCGAGGATACGAAGGCAGCCGTACAGATTCCGGTGACGGTTAAATTGGAGGGGGATATGCCTTCCTCGGATTTGGCCTTCACGGTGACGCTTGCCGCCAAAACCGCCTCAGATCCCATGCCCGAGGCGTCCTCGCTGGAAATTAAAGTCCATAACGGTGAGGGAAGCGGCAGCTTTGCTCCCATCACTTATACGATTCCCGGGGACTACCACTACACGGTAGTTCAAAAGCCCTGCACCCAATCGGGAGTGAAATGTGATAACGCACTCTATGAGGTGACGGTGCGGGTGGTCAACGGGGACAGCGACCTTTGCGCCGAGGTGTTTGCCAGAAAATCCGGAACAGACTGCAAGACCGGGGTGGTCAGTTTCGTGAACTGCTACCGCGCGCCGGGTGCGACTGCTGCGCCCTCTCCCACGGCAGCGCCTACAAGTCCGCCGCCCCAGCCCGCTCATCGCGCTCCGCAGACAGGGGACAATTCTACCCCTCTGCTTTGGGGTGCTCTGGCAATCCTTTCTGCCGCAGTTATGGCAGTACTCATCATCCGCGCCCGCCGCAAGGCCGGAAAATAACTAATAACCCCTGCGGGATTCTCAATGCCCGCAGGGGTTATTGCATTAGGAATTATTTTGCTCTAAGCGCCGCAGCACCATCCGGAGCTCCCCGGAATTGATGCAGGTGAGCAGTGAGCCAGACTCAACGCGTTCTAAGCAGTCGGCAAAGTCGAACCAGCGCACTTCACTGATTTCTTCTCTCTGGGGTACAAATCGGTCCTCGTCCCAATCAAGCCACATGACATAGATGTTGCTGACCTGATCATCGCGGAACGGTTTTCCGTGGAAGGTCCGGCTGAACTGGAACCGCCGCTGTCCGCAGTAAATCAAATCCTCTGCGCGGGCCGATACGCCCAGTTCCTCCTTGAGTTCCCGCAGAGCGGAGGGAATGTAGTCAGCCCCGGCGGGAATATGCCCGGCGCTCGAAATATCATAACAGCCGGGGAAGGAGTCCTTTTCCTCACTGCGCTTTTGCAAAAGCACCTGCAAAACGCCCTCTTTGCGCCGCACAATCCACACATGGGAGGTGCGGTGCCGCAGGCCGAGCCGGTGCGCCTCCTCCCGGGCAACAATTTGTCCGGTGGGACGGCCGTTTTCGTCCACAAGGTCAAGCATTTCCATCCGCTGTTCATCCTTCCTTTGCCGTATTTCACGGTGAGCAATGTTTTGTTCAGTATACCACGCCGTACGGAATTTGTCACCCGCGCACCGGCAATCTTTAAGGATTGGATAAAGGATTGGACAAAAAAATCCCGCACTCTGCATGATACACTGCAAAGCGCGGGAGAGAAACAAAATATGATGTCAGAAAAGATTACGCAAGGTATTCTGCGGCCGCTGCATCAATGGCGGCCGGGTCGGCGGCACTCCAATCGGCATAGTTCATGCCGGATTCAGCCACGGTCTTGCCAAGGCTCACAAGGAATTCGGGAATCCGTTCTTCCAGAATAACGCCCAACTCGCGGCCCATCGTTTCCTGACCCTGACGGTCATTGCCATTTACATAGAGCGTGAAAGCAGAGTGCGGCTTTTTGTCAATAACCTTCGCCGCGCCGCGGAAGCCGAGAGCACCTGTCTGGTGCGTGCCGCAGGAGGACGGGCAGCCAGAAATATGAATCTGCGGCAGTGCACCGCAGGGCAGTCCCGCTTCGCGGACGGCTTTGATGCAGGCAGCGAGCAGAGCCTGAGAATCCCGCACGCCAACCTGGCAGGTGGAAGCGCCGATGCAGCTGACTGAAGTCTCAAAAAGACTCTGAGCGGTGTCACCCTCGGTCAATTCCAGCATTTTTGCAGCCTCTGCGCCGGTCAGGTTGATGAGATACGCGGTCTCATCGGGGGCAAGGCGCATCTCAGTGCCCGGCATTTCCTGCACGGCATCGGCTACAGCGCAGAACACGTCCGGATTAGGCATACCGCCCAGCGGGTGCCAAACCACCGTGTAAAGACCGGGCTGCTTCTGGGACAGTACGCGGGCAGAGTCGGGGCAGGGGGAATTGTCACCCGTCAGTTCGGGCGTGGTAGGAATCTCCCGAATCGTCAAATCTTCCCCGGAAGCAAAAACTTCGTCCAGCTTTTCAAGGTACGCCTTGCGATATCCTTCCGGCCCGCCGCAGACATCCTGCATATAGCGGGTGCGCGCCTTGCCGCGGTTCTCATAGTTGCCGTATGCGCGGAAGGTCAGCCACATGGCTTTAATATAATAAAGAATTTTTTCCGGTTCCACATTCTCCGCAACCCGGACGCCGAAACGCGGGTTGTTGCCAAGTCCGCCGGCACTGTAGACATCAAAACGGCCTTCGGGCGTGGACACAAAGCCCAGGTCACGGTAGGTGGCGTGAACAGCATTGGCAGGGGAGTTGGAAAATGCGACTTTCAGCTTGCGGGGCATCTTCTCAGCCTTAATAAAATGCATCAGATAATCCGCTGCCGCCTCGGCCCAGGGCAGAACGTCAAAATACTCGCCCTTCTCCACACCGGAAAGCGGGGCACACATGACATTGCGCGGATAATCACCGCCGCCGCCCATCGTCACAATGCCAACGCTCAGCGCGTCCTCCATGATGGCATAGACCGTTTCAGGCTGCAAATCATGCAGCTGAATGGTCTCACAAGTCGTGAAGTGCAGACGTTTTACGCCGTGCTTGCGGATGGCATCTGCCGTGAACGCCAGTTTTTCCGGCGTGACGCGGCCTGCGGTCATGCGCAGGCGCAGCATACTGGCCTTGCCGCCTTTCTGTGCATAGCTGCCGTAAAGTCCGGAAAAACCCTTGTAAGCGGCTTTGTCCAACTCACCGGAATAAAAAGCATCAGTCTTTTCACGAAAAGCCGGCAAATCGGCCTGCCAGCTCATGGGGTCAATTCGTTCCATTGTATTCATCCTTCCCAAACGAGTTCCTTAACGGACTGTTCGAATTTATTCTATCATACCTTTCCCAAATTGAACAGCGCAAAAACAGAAACCGCAGGCGTATTCTGTTAATTTTTTTGTCCCGGCTTTACTTTGCGCCTAAACTATTGTAAAATACTATAGATAAGAATAATTCAGGTGGTGTATCACTATGGCAGTCAAATATCAACGTGTATTGTTAAAGGTGAGCGGTGAGGCTCTGGCCGGCGCGAAGGGTACCGGTTTTGATGAACCCACCATCGCCTCCATCTGTGCCGGCATCAAGGCGGCTCATGACCTTGGCGTGCAGATCGGCATTGTGGTCGGCGGCGGCAACTTCTGGCGCGGCCGTTCCTCCGGAAACATGGACCGCATGGATGCCGACAAGATCGGTATGCTTGCTACCGTGATGAATGCCATCGCCGTCAAGGACGCTCTGCGCCAGCAGGGGGTCCCCGCCGTGGTCATGACCAGTGCAGCCATGCCGCAGGTGGCCGATACCTTCCGCAGCGATAAGGCGATTGCCGAGCTGGAAGCCGGCAAGATTGTCGTGTTCGGCGGCGGCACCGGCAACCCGATCTTCTCTACCGATACCGCTTCGGCACTGCGCGCACTGGAAATCGGTGCTGACGCAATGCTCAAGGCAACGATGGTGGACGGCGTCTATGACAAGGACCCCCATAAGTATCCCGATGCCGTCAAATATGATACCCTTACCTTTACCCGCGTTCTCGATGAGCGTCTTGCCGTTATGGACTCTACCGCAGCCACGCTCTGCCGCGATAACGGCCTGCCGATTCTTGTGTTCGACCTGGGCGACCCGGCCAACATTGCCCGCGCCGTGCAGGGAGAGAATGTAGGCACCCTCGTCAGCGAATAAAGCCCGGCGGTGCCCTGCGCGCCGTTCCCGAGCATCTCTAAAATACATTTCGGAAAAGGAGAAACTCTTATGAGCAGTACCACCAAAATTTACGAGGAAAAAATGAACAGCTGCGTGGCCCATCTGGACCGCGAACTGGCCGCCATCCGTGCCGGCCGTGCTAACCCTGCCATTCTGGACCGCGTGTCGGTTGATTATTACGGCAGCCCCACGCCGGTCAACCAGGTGGCATCGGTCGCCGTGGCCGAGGCCCGCATCCTGACCATCACGCCCTGGGATTCCAAGCTGGTCAAGGATATTTCCAAGGCCATCCAGACCAGTGACATCGGCATCATCCCGGTCGATGACGGACATACCATCCGTCTGGTTTTCCCCGCACCCACTGAGGAGCGCCGCAAGCAGCTCACCAAGGAAGTGCAGAAGCAGGGCGAGGAGGCCAAGGTGGCCGTGCGCAATGTCCGCCGCGATGCGATGGACAAGTTCAAGGCCATGAAGAAGGCAAACGAGATTACCGAGGATGACCAGAAGAATCTCGAGGAAGAAGTGCAGAAGCTGACCGATAAGTTCGTTAAGGAAATCGACGCTACCTGCGCCCGCAAGAACAAGGAAATCATGGAGGTCTGATCCATATAAGGTCAGTCCGCTCGTTTGTGTGCCGCGCAGCGCAAGGGCGCGGCACACGGCATTATTCCGGCAGGAATGCAAAATTTCCCGGCACACCGCATAAAATCAGAAGGGAAATTGCGTGGCTGCCGCTGAAAGGAATCCGTTTGTATGAAAACTCGTATCATTACCGCCGTGGTCGGTCTGGGCGTTCTCGCCGTGATCCTGGCCTTCTTTGACACCATTCTTTTTGACCTGGCTCTGGCTGCTGTCTGCCTGATTGGAATTCACGAGGTGTTTTCCGCTATGGGCTTTGGGAAAAAACAGTGGTATCTCTACGCTGCTGCGGTTCCCATCACGCTTTTGCTGATGCTCAGTTCCAGCGAAGCCGTGCGCGAACTGCTGCTCCCGGCGGGATTCCTGACCGTGCTTTTCTACAATGTCTGCCTGATTGCCAACAGCAAGACGCTGGATTTCGGCAAACTCAGCGGATTCCTGTATTTTGGCGGCGTCATTATTTTCTGCTTCTATTCGCTCATTCATCTTAAGCGCTGCCTGCCGATGGAAACATTCGGCTACGATGCCATCTTCTTTATCCTGCTCATCCTCTGCTTTGCATGGGGCGGTGATACCGCGGCCTACTTTGCGGGCCGTGCGTTCGGCAAGCACAAGCTGGCTCCGGTAGTCAGCCCTAACAAAACCGTGGAGGGCGCAGTCGGCGGTGTGCTGGGCAGCATCCTGCTCGGCGTGCTTGCCACACTGATTTACAGCATCCCCACCGGCCGCTTCACGACCCTTTCGGTGTCGGTAAGAGCCTCTCATTATTTGATTGTTGCGGCCATGGGTGCGGTGGCTTCGGTGCTGGGAATTCTCGGCGACCTTTTTGCCTCGGCGGTCAAACGTCAGGTTGGCATCAAGGATTACGGCACGATTTTCCCCGGTCACGGCGGCGTTCTTGACCGGTTTGACAGTGTGATGTTTATTGCACCCTTTGTCTCCATTGTGGTGCGCTATTTCTTCTATTTCGTTCAATAAGAAGGGAATGTGAAACGACCCATGGCAAAAAAAATCACGCTGCTGGGTTCTACCGGCTCCATCGGTACCCAGAGCCTTGATGTGGCCCGTATGCATGGCTATGAGATTTTTGGCCTTGCCGCCAACTCCCGCGTGGAACGGCTTCTTGAACAGATTGCGGAGTTCCATCCCCGGTATGTAGCCGTGGTGAACCCGGATGCCTGTGACCGTCTGGAAGCAGCACTTTCCGGTACCGCCGGCGCGCCAAAAATCCTGCGCGGTACGGAAGGACTGCGGGAACTTGCGGCTATGGATGGCCCGGATGTGGTGCTTAACGCGGTGGTCGGCATTGCGGGACTGCCCGCTTCGCTCGCTGCGATCGAGAGCGGCCATGACCTTGCACTTGCCAACAAGGAGAGCCTTGTCACCGGCGGGCATCTTGTGACGGATGCCGTCAAAAAGCACGGCGTAAAGCTGCTTCCCGTTGACAGTGAACATTCCGCCATTTTCCAGTGCCTTCAGGACCAGCATTCGGCCAAAAGACTTGAAAAAATCCTCCTCACCGCCTCCGGCGGCCCGTTCTTCGGCATGAGTACCGAAGAACTGCGCGGCAAAAAGAAGGAGGATGCGCTGCGCCATCCCAACTGGAACATGGGCGCAAAGATTACGATTGATTCCGCCACGCTGATGAACAAGGGCCTTGAACTGATTGAGGCCGTCTGGCTCTTCGGCTTGCCGGAGGATAAGATTCAGATTGTCGTTCAGAGGGAAAGCATCATTCATTCGGCCGTTCAGTTTGCGGATCATTCCATCATTGCGCAGATGGGCGTGCCGGATATGCGTATCCCCATTCAGTATGCACTGACCTGGCCCGACCGGCTGGAAAGCCCGGTGCCGGAACTGGATTTCACCACGCTGCACAAGCTGAGCTTTGACGTGGCGGACGAAGAAACGTTCCGCTGCCTGGCTGCCGCCAAGAAGGCCATCCGCAAGGGCGGACTTGCGCCCTGCGCCGCCAACGGTGCCAACGAGGAAGCCGTCCGGCTGTTCCTGGAAGACAAGATTGGCTTTTTGGATATCGGGCGTCTCGTTGAAGGCATGGTGGACAGTGACAGCTTTGGCGGCGACTATACGCTTCAGGACGTCTATGACTGTGACCGCATGGCGCGGGACTATGTCAGGGCGCATATCTGAAGGGTATAAGACCTTATTCTTTTCGAGGTGCTTATGACAGGTTTGCTCACCGCAGTTGTGGCAATATTGGTTTTTGGTACGGTGGTTCTGGTCCATGAGTTAGGCCATTTTCTTGCGGCACGGCGGTGCGGCATTCGGGTGGAGGAATTTTCTATCGGCTTTGGCCCGGCGCTGTGGAGCAAAGAAAAAAACGGGACCAAATACAGCATCCGCTTGCTCCCCATAGGCGGCTATAATATGCTGGAAGGGGAGGACGGTGAGGAGCAGGAAGAGGAAACCTCTGCTTCCGAATCCGGCACGCTTGCGAACACGGCAGGAAAGGATGCGCCGGAACCGTTCGCAGTCATGGACGGGCGCTCGTTCAGTGAGGCGGGACCTTGGCAGCGCCTTTTTGTCATGGCCTGCGGCGCGCTGATGAATTTTCTGCTCGGCTTTGTGATTCTGCTCGTTCTCACGGCAAGCAGTGAAGCAATCACCAGCAAGGTGATTTATGATTTTGTAGGGGATAACCCCAAAAGCCAGGCGACCGGTCTGCAGCCCGGTGATGAGATTCTTTCCGTGAATGGGCATTACTGCTTTACGGCGGAGGATGTCATGTACGAACTGCAGCGCACGGAGGATTACACGGCATCCTTCCGTGTACGCCGTGACGGGCAGGTGACCACAATCCCTAATGTCCAGTTCGATACCCGCACCGACGAAGACGGCAATACCATGATGGTGCTGGATTTCCGTGTCTACGGTATCGAGAAAACGCCGCGAACGGTGGTTCACGGTGCAGTGCGGTATTTCTGCTACTATGCACGGGTGATTCTGCGCGGCTTCGTTGATTTGTTCACCGGCCGGGTGGGTGTCAATGAGCTGTCTGGTCCCGTGGGCGTGGTCAGCGCCGTCAGTGAGGCCGTGCAGTATGGCTGGCGGGACGTGCTGAGCCTTGCGGCCGTCATCACTGTCAACCTCGGCATCTTCAATCTGCTCCCCATTCCGGGACTTGACGGCTTTAAGCTGATTTTCCTGGCGGTGGAGGGGATCACCCATCGGGAGGTCCCTGCCCGGATTCAGGCGGCAATCAACGCAGCCGGAATGTTCCTTCTTCTCGCACTGATGGTGATGGTCACCATGCAGGACGTAGCGAAGTTTATACTGTGATTTCTCTTTTGACTTTTATGGCAAGGAGGCATTTTCATGCGCCAGCTCAAACGGACCGTTAAAATCGGCAATCTTACCATCGGCGGGAACAACCCCATTGCGGTGCAGACCATGCTCAACGTCCCGGTCAAGGATATTGCCGGGAACGTTGAGCAAGCCAAACGTGTGGCCGCGGCCGGGTGCCAGATCGTCCGCGTGACGGTTCCCACGCCCGATGACGCCGCCGTTGTGGCCGCCATCAAGGAGGCGGTGGACATCCCCGTTGTGGCCGATATCCACTTTGACTACCGTGCCGCTTTGGCCGCGATTGACGCAGGTGCGGATAAAATCCGCATCAACCCCGGCAATATCGGGGACGATGACCGTGTCAAGGCCGTGGCGGATGCCTGCAAGGCCAAAAATATCCCCATCCGCATCGGCGTCAACGGCGGCAGCCTTGAAAAGCACATCCTTGCCAAATACGGCGCTCCCGTGCCCGAGGCAATGGTGGAGAGCGCCATGTACCATGTGCGCCTGCTTGAAAAGCATGATTTTGACAACATTGTCATTTCCATCAAGTCTTCCAATGTGCCGCGTATGATGGCGGCTTACCGGATGCTTTCTGCCCAGACCGATTACCCGCTCCATGTTGGCGTGACCGAGGCGGGCGGCAACCGGATGGGCCTTATCAAGTCCGGTATGGGCATCGGCGGACTGCTCATGGAGGGCATCGGTGATACACTGCGCGTCTCTCTTACCGGAGACCCCGAGGATGAAGTCTACGCCGGGTATGATATCCTGCGCGCGGTAGGCTATGCTGTGGCAGGTCCGGAAATCATCAGCTGCCCGACCTGCGGACGCACGCAGTACCCCATGATTGAGATTGCCAACGAGGTCGAAGCCCGCCTGAAAGCGGAAGGCTTCAAAAAACCGCTGAAGATTGCCATCATGGGCTGTGTTGTCAACGGCCCGGGTGAAGCATCCGATGCGGATATCGGCATTGCGGGCGGCAAGGATGAAGCCCTTCTCTTTATCCATGGCCAGCGGGTCCGTATGCTCAAAGGCAACATCGTGGATCAGTTTATCGAGGAGATCCATAAGCTCTGACAGCCTGACGCAGATCCCGGACCGCCGCTTCCCGCGGTGTCCGGGTCTGCTTATGTTTTCGGGAATACTTTTTACACAGCAAAATGAGGGAATGATTTGAAACCACTTGTCACTCAGGTTTGGCCGCAGTTTACTGCGGACGAGCAGTTTACGGCCTGTTTCAGCACGGTCTTTGTCGAGCGTGTCGAACTGCAGCGCACTACCCGCAAAGTAACAATCTGCCTGCGCAGCGCGGAACCGCTGGATTCCGATTTGTGCGGGCGTCTTTTGGCGTCCCTGCAAAACGTGTTTGCCGGGTATGAACTGACCCTCAAAAACTACTTCAATTACAATGCAATTACGCCCGAGGCTGTCCGCGCCCTCATTGAGGAACTGAAAAGCCAGGGAATGCCGGTCAACGGTTTCCTTGACAAGGCCGAACCGGTCGCGTTTGAGCCGGATGGGCTGGTTGTGCGGGTCAATGCGGGCCTTCCGATTCTCGAAAGTGTCGAGTTCCCGCGGCATCTTGCGGAACTGATTCAGGAACGCACCGGCGCAATGCCTGTTGTTCGGATGGAACTGGTCGGCCGTCAGATGGATGCGGAGGACCTTGAACGCCGCGTGGCCGAAAAAGCGCCTGCCGCACAGTTCAAGGCTTCGGAGGAAGTCGCGCCGTTTACCATTGACGGCCTGAACCTTGCGCCCAAACCGGCCAAGGTCTTCTGCGGCAAGTCTTTCAAGCCCACGGATCTGCGGCCGCTCAATGACCTGGGCGATGGCGGCAAGGTCACCGTGTGGGGCGATGTCTTTTTCAGCGAAGTCAAGGGCAATCGCCGCAAAATTTACTTTACCTCCATCACGGACTATAACGGCTCCATCAACCTCAAGGTCCTTGGGGATGACGGGGAAGATATGTCCAAGTGGGAAAATATCAAACCCGGCACGACCCTCATCGTTCGCGGCAACTATACCTATGACAAATATGAACATGACTATGTTCTGCTGCCCTACGATGTTTTGCAGGTGGAGCGTATGCCCCGCCAGGATACAGCCCCCGAGGGTGAGCGTCGCGTGGAACTTCATCTGCATACCAAGTCCAGCTCCATGGACGGGTTCTGCGACTCCGGCAAGATTGTCCGTCTTGCACACCGCATGGGACATCGTGCCATTGCTATTACGGACCACGGTGTCTGCCAGGGCTACCCCGAAGCCATGCTTGCCACCGATGAAATTCACGGTCAGGACCCCAACTTCAAACTCATCTATGGGTGTGAAGCCTATTTTGTGGATGATATGATTCCTGCGGTCTACGGCACAGCGGCTATGCCGCTCAGCGGCAGTTTCGTTGTGTTTGACACCGAGACCACCGGCCTTGACGCCAACACCGAAGCCCTGACCGAGATCGGCGCCGTCTATGTCGAAAACGGAAAAATCAACGAGGAAAAGAAGTTCTGCACCTTCGTCAATCCCGGCAAGCCGATTCCGGCAAAGGTTGTGGAGCTGACCGGCATTAACGATGCCATGGTGGCCGATGCCCCCACGCCCGAGGAAGCAATCCGCAGCTTTAAGGAATTCTGCGGGGACAATATCCTTGTGGCACATAACGCCAACGGATTTGATATGCTCTTTATCCGCAAAGCAGGGGATAAGGCCGGGGTGGATTTCTCCAACACCTACCTTGACACCCTTCCCATGGCGCAGGCACTGTTCCCGGGACTGCACAATTATAAACTGGATACTATCAATAAGCATCTGGAAATTCCTCCCTTCAATCACCATCGTGCCGTGGACGATGCGATGGCATTGGCCCGCATCTTTGAGATTATGCTCTGCGACCTTGAAGAAAAGGGAATGCACGCCGTTGAGGAGATTAACACCGGCCTTGGCGGCAACAAGGAAGTTCTGAAAAAGAAATACTACCACCTCATCATCCTTGTTCAAAACCAGATTGGCCTGAAAAACCTTTACCGCATTGTCAGCGCGGCGCACACGCAGTATTTCTTCAAGAAGCCCCGCGTGCCGCGCAGTCTGCTCAACCAGTACCGCGAGGGTCTGCTCCTCTCACCGGCCTGCGAGGCAGGCGAACTGTACCGTGCCATCGTGGCCGGTAAGTCCCATGATGAACTGCTCCGCATTGCGGATTATTATGATTACCTCGAAGTCCAGCCGCTCGGCAACAATGAGTTCATGCTGCGCAACGGTCAGGTGGATTCCATTGAGGCAATCAAGAACTTCAACCGGACTGTGATTCAGCTCGGTGAGGAACTGCACAAACCGGTCGTTGCAACCGGTGACGTTCATTTCCAGGAGCCGGAGGATAAAATCTACCGTGCCGTGCTTCAGGCAGGCAACGGCTTCAAGGATGCGGACAATCAGGCACCGCTCTATTACCGCACAACGCCGGATATGCTCGAACAGTTCAGCTATCTGCCGCAGGACAAAGCCTTTGAGATCTGCGTCACCAATCCCAATAAGATTGCCGCTACCATTGACAATAACATTCGTGCCATCCCGCGCGGAACCTACCCGCCTTCCATCGAAGGTGCTGAAGATCAGCTGCGCAGCGGTACATGGGAACATGCCCGCCGTGACTACGGTGACCCGCTGCCCGATGTGCTGCAAAAACGCCTCAAAAAAGAGCTGGATTCCATCTGCGGCCACGGCTACGCCGTTCTTTACGTCATTGCCGTCAAACTGGTGGCCTTCTCCAATGCGGGCGGCTACCAGGTGGGCAGCCGTGGCTCTGTCGGCTCAAGCGCCGTGGCGCACTTCTCCGGCATTTCCGAGGTCAACTCGATGCCGCCGCATTATCTTTGCCCCAACTGCAAACACAGTGAGTGGATTGATGACGGCGTGACGATGGACGGCTTTGACCTGCCCGATAAAACCTGCCCGGTCTGCGGTCAGCCCATGCTCATGGACGGCCATGACATCCCGTTCGAAACCTTCCTTGGATTCTACGGCGACAAGGAACCGGATATCGACCTGAACTTCTCGGGTATGTACCAGTCCAATGTTCACCGCTATACCGAGGAACTGTTCGGCAAGGAGAACGTCTTTAAGGCGGGCACTGTTTCCGGTCTGCAGGATAAAACCGCTTACGGCTATGTGAAAAAATACCTTGAGGAACGCGGAAAAACCGTCAACCGTGCCGAGGAAAACCGCCTGTGCATGGGCTGTACCGGCGTCAAGCGCACAACCGGTCAGCACCCCGGCGGCATGGTCGTTGTGCCCTCCACCTTTGATATTTACGATTTCTGCCCAATTCAGCACCCGGCGGATGACGTCAAGGGCGGACTTCTCACCACCCACTTTGAATTTAAGTATCTGCACGATACACTGCTCAAGCTGGACGAGCTGGGTCACGATGTTCCTACTTTCTATAAATATTTTGAGGAATATTCCGGCATCCCGATTGACAGCGTGCCGATGAACGACCCCAAGGTGTACAGCCTGCTCACCTCCACTGAGGCACTCGGCGTTACGCCCGAACAGATTGGGAGTCAGACGGGCACCTTCGGCATCCCGGAAATGGGTACAAACTTTGTGCGCGGAATGCTGCTTGACGCAAAGCCCAAAAATTTCTCCGAGCTGATTCAGATTTCCGGCCTTTCCCATGGCACCGACGTCTGGACAGGCAACGCCGATGAACTGATTCGCTCCGGCACCTGCACCATTGCGGAAGTGATTGGCTGCCGTGACAGCATCATGCTCTACCTGCTGCGCAAGGGCCTTGAGCCGAAGATGGCGTTTGACATCATGGAGGCCGTGCGTAAGGGCAAGGTGGCCAAAGGCGGATTCAAGCCCGGCTGGGAGGAAGCTATGCGGGAACACGATGTGCCGGACTGGTACATTGAATCCTGCCGCAAGATTAAGTATATGTTCCCCAAGGCCCACGCAGTTGCCTACCTGATGGCGGCAATCCGGCTAATGTGGTTTAAGGTCTACCATCCGCCCATCTTCTATGCGGTCTACTTTACGGTCCGCGGCGCGGATATCGACTACGAAGCCGCCGTGGGCGGCGTCCGTGTGGCAAAGGAACATCTGCGCGACAACGAAAAAATCCCCAAGGATGAGCGCACCGCCAAGGACGATGATGCCCTCGTGAGTTTGCAGCTTGTCAATGAGATGCTTCAGCGCGGCTACCAGTTCCTGCCCATCGAACTCGGCAAGAGCTATGCCAGCAAATATGTGGTGGAGGATGACAAAGTCCGCCTGCCCTTTACTTCTATCCGCGGCTTAGGCGAAGCCGCAGCCGTGGCACTTGAGGAAGCCACGATGCACGGGCAGAAGTATATCTCTGTGGAGGAACTTCAGCAGGCTTCCGGTGTGGCACAGTCGGTTTTGGATAAACTGCGCGATGTCGGAGCGCTCGGTAATCTGCCCGAGACCAGTCAGGTGGACCTTTTCAGCCTGATGGGATGATAAAAAGCTCACTTTTTCGGTCCCGCCCTGTATGCAGGGGCGGGGCCTTTCTTGGCGAGGGAGCGAAGGCGGCAAAATTTTTGTGCCTGCCTCTTGATAACAACCATAAGTTGTGCTATACTGGGCACAGTTTGACAATCCCCGCCGTTTTATGGTTTAATAATTTCTGTTTGCCCGAACATGATAGGACAATGACCAAGCAAGATCCGGAGGAAACTTCATGGCAAAACGCAAGGAAGAATACGGCAACGAAAGCATTAAAAGCTTAAAGGGTGCCGACCGTGTCCGCAAACGCCCGGCCGTTATTTTCGGCTCGGACGGTGTGGAAGGCTGCGCCCATTCAATATTTGAAATCGTCTCCAACTCCATTGACGAAGCGCGGGACGGCCACGGCAACCGCATCAACGTCACACTCTTTCCTGACCACAGTGTGGAGGTCGAGGACTACGGCCGCGGTATCCCGGTGGACTACAACAAAGCGGAAGATCGCTGGAACTGGGACCTTGTGTTCTGCGAGCTGTACGCGGGCGGCAAGTACGGCGAAGGGGACGGCAACTATGACTTTTCCCTTGGTTTGAACGGCCTTGGTCTGTGCGCCACCCAGTACGCCAGTGAATGGATGACGGCGGATATTTACCGCGATGGGATGCACTACCATCTGGATTTCAAAAAAGGCGAGAATGTCGGCGGACTGAAAAAAGAACCCTTCACCGGCCAACGCACTGGCTCGGTAATTCGCTGGAAACCTGATACCGAGGTTTTCACCGATATTAAGGTCACGCCGGAAACCTTCAAGGATATGCTTCACCGTCAGGCTGTCGTCAATGACGGTGTGACGCTTGTGTTCAATGACCGCTCCGGCGACCGCCCCGAAAAGGTGGAATACTGTTACGAACACGGCATCGTGGACTACGCCAACGAACTGGTAGGGGAGAATACCCTCACCCCGGTTCACTTCTGCTCCGGTTCCGCTACCGGCCGCGACCGTGAGGATCAGCCGGAATACCAGGTCAAGATGAATGTGGCGTTCTGCTTCTCCAACACGGTGCAGTCGCTTGAATACTACCACAACTCTTCCTGGCTTGAACACGGCGGCAGTCCTGACCGCGCCGTTCGCCTTGCGTTTGTCAACCAGATTAACACCTGGCTCAAAAATAAAGGCCTGTACAAGAAAAACGAAAGTGCCATCACCTTCAATGACGTACAGGACTGTCTGGTGCTGGTATCTTCAAGCTTTTCCACCCGCACAAGCTATGAGAACCAGACCAAAAAGGCCATCACGAACAAGTTCGTCGCACAGGCCATGACCGAGTTCCTCAAACATCAGCTGGAAGTCTATTTTGTGGAAAATCCGGACGAAGCCGAAAAAGCCTGCCGTCAGGTACTCATCAACAAGCAGAGCCGTGAACACGCCGAAAAAGCACGCGTCAGCATTAAAAAGACCATGACCCAGCAGATGGATCTGGCCAACCGCGTGCAGAAGTTTGTTGACTGCCGCACCAAGGACCCTGCTCGCCGCGAACTTTACATCGTGGAGGGCGACTCCGCTATGGGCGCCGTCAAGCAGAGCCGTGACTCGGAATTTCAGGCCATCATGCCTATCCGCGGCAAAATCCTCAACTGCCTGAAAGCGGACTATGCGCGTATTTTTAAGTCGGACATCATTACCGACCTGATTCGTGTCATGGGCTGCGGCGTTGAACTCGGCGGCTCGCACAATAAGGAACTGGCAACCTTCAACCTCGACAATCTGCGCTTCAATAAGATTGTCATCTGTACCGACGCCGACGTGGACGGCTATCAGATTCGCACCCTTGTGCTCACCATGCTGTACCGCCTCACGCCAACGCTGATTAACAAGGGGTATGTCTATATTGCGGAATCCCCGCTGTATGAAATCAATACAAAAGACAAAACCTATTTCGCTTATACCGAGCCGGAAAAGGCCGATATCCTCAAACGAATTGATGGACAGAAATATACGATTCAGCGCTCAAAAGGCTTGGGTGAAAACGACCCCGAAATGATGTGGCTCACCACTATGAGTCCCGAGAGCCGGCGTCTGATTAAGGTCCTGCCCACCGATGCCAAACGCACGGCGGAGGTGTTTGACCTGCTCCTCGGCGATAACCTTCAGGGCCGCAAGGAACACATTGCGGAGCATGGCGCAGAATACCTTGATGATCTGGATGTGAGCTGAATTACGGAGCAAATCTTCTGTTCCTGATTTGAATAAAAGGTGTTTGTATGGCAAAAAAATCAACCTCAAAAAAGAAAAAAACAGCCGAGCGCCCGCAGCTGGGGGATAATGTTGAAATCCTTTCCGCCGGTGCGGTGCTGGAAAGCCCAATTACTGAAACGCTGGAAACCAACTATATGCCCTACGCGATGAGCGTTATTGTTTCCCGCGCTCTGCCTGAGATTGACGGCTTCAAGCCGGCGCACCGCAAGCTTCTTTATACAATGTATGAGATGGGCCTGCTCAAAGGCGCGCGTACCAAAAGTGCCAACATTGTGGGCAGCACGATGCACCTCAACCCCCACGGTGATGCCGCCATCTATGATACGATGGTCCGTATGGGCCGCTCCAATGAGAGCCTGCTGGTCCCGTTTGTGGATTCCAAGGGGAACTTCGGCAAGGCATACAGCCGGGATATGGCCTACGCGGCCGCCCGCTACACCGAAGCCAAACTGGAGCCGGTGTGCGAGGAACTGTTCCGGGATATTGACAAGGACACCGTGGACTTTGTGCCGAACTATGACGGCACCACCACCGAGCCGACAATGCTGCCCGTGACCTTCCCGACAATCCTTGCAAACAATACGCTGGGCATTGCGGTCGGTATGGCGTCCAACATCTGCTCGTTCAACCTTGCGGA
>JAQXGE010000034.1 GCA_029006135.1 Oscillospiraceae bacterium
TCTTCTAGTGTAAAATGTGTGTAGGACAATATGCTCACCTCTGTGTAACTTTGTTTTGTGTGGTAACTTACATTTTACACCAAGGTTTGCATATTGTCTTTCTTTATTTTGGGGTGTTGCACTTCGAATTATAACCTACCCAGCTCCCCTTACACAGGGGAGCCTTATCTCTATTCCCATTAAAGTTTCAAAATTGATTGGCTGCACTCCACTAAGCCGCTCGCGGTGGCAGCCCTTGCTTCAAGGGGAGGCGTATCTCTATTTCCTGCAAACTTTCAAAATACATAAAAACGTTTATCACACGGCAGGAACCGTCCTGCAAAAAGCGGGGCGGAGTTTAATCGAAAATTTGAAAATTCGTCCCAAAGACTGTCCGGTCGTAGTCTTTGGGGTGAATTTTCAAATTTTCATCCGTATTCGTGGGGTCCAGGGGGCGTAGCTCCCTGGCCGCGGGATCGCTGCGTCGGAACAGCGAGACTTTTCTGGGTACTCTTTTGGTCACAAAAGAGTACCGCCTGCGGCAGCGGAAGTTGTTAAAGATAAATGGCAGCTAACGGCAAGGTTAAATCCCCTCAGTCGGCTCTCGCCGACAGCTCCCCTTGCTTCAAGGGGAGCCTTTTCTCAATTTCCCGCAAGGTCTTTATTTCAAAAAAGGGGGACTGAGTTTCTATCCACAGCGCTTGCCCCGTTCTGGGGGAGCAGGGGTGTCCCCTGCAGACAAAAACCTCCCCGTGAAATAACCACGGGGAGGTTTCAATCATTCCAGCGCCTTGCGGTGCCGGGATATTCGGTTTTAACTTTGCGGGTTCACACAGCCGCACCGGCGGGGACGGCGGTTTGCGTGCAGGAGGCGAACTGCTGCGCGGCGCGGCGGTTCATAGCGGAAATCCGCTCTTTGTCCAGCTTGTCCACGGCGCGGTCCCAGGTCATCAGGCCGTTGACTTCGCCCTCCACATCGGTCAGCTGGGTGTAGATGACCATGCTCAGGCCCTTGGGGATAGCGGGGAGCAGCTGGGTTTCCCACAGTTCGCAGTAGCTGTCCGTTGTGGCAGAAAGGTCGGGGTATTTGCGGTAGCCGAAGTCCTTTTCCTCGGCTTTGTGCCCCTCGACCGGGTAAGCGTACCCGCCGCACTCGGTCAGGGCAACCGCCCGCGTTCCCTGCGGGCTGACCCGCAGTTTTCGGAAATAGTTGTGGATGCTGTACAAGTCGCCGCCGCCCTGGTCGAACCAGCCGCAGGCTTCGTTCACAAGGCGGGACGGGTCCAGCGTCTTAATCTCGGTACAGATTTTGCGCGCATCAAACTGACCCCAGCCCTCATTGAACGGGACCCACATAATGATGCTCGGATGGCTGCCAAGCTGGCGGATCATGCCGTACAAATCCGCACGGTACTGCGCGCGGCCAACCGGGTTTTCGCGGCGGTAGAGCTTATAATTCCGGTCCGGGAACCGGCGGATGAGCCGGCCAAGGGCGTTGGGCAGGTAGGCCTGAAACACCATATTGTACGCCCCGCCGCCGTTGGGCATATCCTGTGCCACCAAAAGGCCGAGACGGTCGCAGTGATAATAAAACCGTTCATCCTCCACCTTGACGTGTTTGCGGATAAGGTTGAAGCCCATCGACTTGACGGACTGGATATCATAGAGAAGTGCCTCATCGCTCGGAGGCGTCATGAGGCTTTCCGGCCAGTAGCCCTGATCGAGCACGCCGGACGCAAACAGCGGTTTGCCGTTCAAAAAGATGCGGGCAACGCCCTGCGCGTCCTTCTTAACCGCAACATCGCGCAGACCGAAATAGCACTCTACATGATCCTCGCCAAAAGTCAGCGCCACGTCATACAGCGCCGGGGTTTCCGGTGACCAGGGGTGGTTTTCGGCAAGGGTCAGGCGGGTCAGCTGACCGATTGGCACCACGGCCTCGCACATGGTCCGGCCCTCAAAGGAAATGTGCACCGAGGCATTGCCGTACCGGTTGCTCCGGGGCAGAATTTCCACCGTGCCGTCCGCCTGGCAGGGGGTCAGGCGGCAGTCCGTGAGGTAGTTTTCCGGCACGCACTCCATCCAGACGTCTTTCCAGATTCCGCTCTGCGGCATATAGAAGATTTCACTCAGCGGGCCGACGTCCGTCAGGCGCTGTTTGCCGCGCGCATGGGGCAGAAATTCCGTCTCATCGCGCACAACCAGGCGCAGGTCATTTTCGCCGTCCTTTATAAGGTAGGGCGTGATATCAAAAGTAAACCGGCAGTAGCCGCCCTTGTGGCGTCCCACCGATTTTTCGTTGAGGAACACCTGACATTCCTGATCAACGCCCTCAAAGTGCAGAAGCAGACGTCCGCCGCCGATGTCCGGCGCTGCAAACGTCCGATGATAATGCAGATATTCCCCGGGGTGCAGAATTTTCCGTACGCCGGACAGAGAAGTTTCCGGTGAAAAGGGAACGAGAATTTCCCCCTGCCATGCGGGGACGTCCGTGTCCCGCGTGATGGCATAATCCCACCAGCCGTTCAGGCAGAAAAAACTCTGCCGCCGGAACTGCGGGCGCGGGTACTCGGTGCGCGGCACCGGCTGGACGGCCTGTTCACCGAAGCGGGAGGAGAGGGTGCTCTCCGGAATCTGTTTCCACTGTTTTTTTGCCGTTCTGGCCATGATCGGATGCTCCTCCACAAAAATTCACGGCTGCGTGCCGAATTAACATTACAGTTCTTCCACGGTAATAACGCCGGGCAAGCGAACCAGACCCTCAAGGAATTTGCCGTAATCCAGGCGCCGGGTCATCTGCATGGTAAAGACCACACTGGAATGCGGTTCGTCCTCCCCTTCGCTGCGGTGGATTGTCATATCGGTGATCAGCACATCGACATCACGGACATAGTGAATCAGGCGGTCCAGCGCATTTTTGCTGGTGAATCCCACGCAGAGCGTTGCCTCATGGGAGGCCGCCAGCATCCTGTATTCTATTTTGGAAAATACGAGTTCCGCCGTGAGGATCAGCGCCGTGGCGAGCAGTGCGCCCTCGCAGTAGCCTGCGCCGCAGCACAGTCCCACAATGGCGGAGGTCCACAGTCCGGCGGCGGTAGTCAGACCCTTGACGCGGTGGCGGCGGGTGACGATAATGCTGCCCGCGCCGATAAAGCCGATGCCCGCCACAACCTGCGCGCCAAGGCGGCCGAGGTCGGTGAAGTAGTGCATCTCAAACACAAGGTACTGACTCGTCAGGGTGGCCATCGAAGCGCCAAGGCAAATCAGGATATGCGTCCGGAAACCGGCCGGGCGGCGCTTGAACGCGCGCTCGATGCCGATCACGCCGCCGCAGATGACTGCCGTGACCATGCGAAGCGCAATGGCCAGAAGATCGAATTGCCGCAGCGGCTCAAAAATTGCAAGCATTTCTGTACCGCCTTTCAAATTTCTTCAATAAAGTTGACGCAGTCCATCTGCGCAAGCTGCACCAAAATCAGGTCATGTTCCATCTTGGGGGGCAGGCGCAGGCTCAGCACCACGTTGGGGCGCTTCCAGCTTTTGGATTCTCCGCTCGACAAGTCCACGTCAAAAATCTGTAATCCGCGCTCTTTGAGGTTTTGGAGCAGCAAACCGATGGAATCCACATTATCCAGTTCCACATAGACGTTCATATTCCGCGCATGGGTAATCAGGTAGGCTTCCAGGCGGGGCAGCAGGGCTGTGCAGAGAATAATGAACACGAGCGCAAGCATCACACATTCATAGAAGCCTGCGCCGATGGCAAGGCCCGCACAGGCGGAAGCCCACAGTCCGGCGGCCGTGGTTAATCCCTTGACCTCCTGATGGCTCGTCACGAGGATGGTCCCCGCGCCGAGGAAGCCGATGCCGTTGATGACCTGCGCACCGATGCGCGAGACATCCGCCTTTGCGCCCGAGGCCGCCACGGCCGACACCCACTGCGGCTGATCCAGCAAAATCATTTCATACTGACCCAAAAGCATGGTCAGTGCGGAGCCGACACAGACCAGCATATAGGTCCGGAACCCGGCCGGCCGCCGTTTGCGCCCGCGTTCCATGCCGATGACGCCGCCGAACAGCATGGCACACAACAGCCGCAGCAGCGCCGAAGCAAAGGTAAATTCCCGCAGGCTTCCCAGTTCGAGCATCTTGTTTCACCTCATCGAAGCGGCGGGAACTCAACCCCGCCCCTGTTATTCAAGCAGCATCTGCCCCATCGCGCCCAGCGAGGGGTAGACGGCATCCGGCTTGACATCCGAAGCGGGAATATCCGACTCCTTTGTCTCACCGGTTAAGACCAAAAATCCCATTGCACCGTTCTTCACGCCGGTGGCCACATCGGTATAGAGCCGATCGCCCACGAAGGCGATGCGTTCCCGCGGCACGCCGGTGGCATCCAGGACCATATCCACCGTCTCGGCAAAAGGCTTGCCGAGGTATTTGGGCTGCTTGCCGGTGGAAAGCGAGATGGCCGCACACATCGCACCGCAGTCCGGAATATAGCCGGTCTCGGTGGGGCAGTTGATGTCCAGGTGAGTGGCCAAAAACACGGCGCCCTCCCGGATATAGGTGCAGGCACGTTCCAGTTTTTCATAGGTCAGCGTGGTGTCAAAGGCAACCACGACAATATCCGGCTTGCCGTCCGTCAGCGGGATGCCCGCCGCGCGGAAGCTCTCCACAAGCGGCGGCGTTCCGACCAGATACACTGTCTTGCCGGGGCAGCGGCTTTTCAGGTAGCGGATGGTCACATCGCCGCTGGTCATCAATTCCTCACGGGTGATGGGGCATCCCATCCGGGCCAGCTTTTCAAGATACAGTTCCGGGGATCGGGAGGAATTATTTGTAAAGAACAAAAAACGCTTCCCGGTGGACTTCACGGCCTGCAAAAATTCCGGTGCGCCGGGCAGGACCTTGTCGCCAAGGTAAAAGGTTCCATCCATATCCAGTACAAACAACTCGGTTTGGTGCAAAAGCTCCCGTGCCTTGTCCATAAAGCCACTCTCCTCTATAAAAAGACAAAAGTGAGGATGCAGTGTCCGCGTCACAAGCGTACACTGCTTCCCCACTTACTTACATTCGGGATACCGGTACTTTCTGCATAAGCACGGAACCCCGTTCATTTGCCCTCAGTGTAGCACAGGGGCGCGCGCGCCGTCAACCGTAAAAAAGCCACCTGTCAAAAAATTGTCACATTTGCCAAATTTCCTGTCGTTTCTTTGTGCTGATTGCAGAATCGCATCCCCGGGGCACATTTTGCGCTTGCATTTTGGCAAAGGCTGTGATAGAATCGGAACCGCAGCAGTAAATAACGTCCCGCCAGTGGCCCTTGATTGGTCGGCCTGGCGGTTAAAGCAGAATTACACTCCGTCTTTTTAAGAGCAGGGGATTGTGCGGCTATGTTCGTATGGCCGCGCAATTTGCTGCTCTTTTGTTTTTTAGCTCTCGCCGCGCTCCGTTTTGGAGACGGCTCTATTTCAGAGGAGTGAAAAGCTGTGTATGATATCGTAATCATCGGCGCGGGCGTTTCCGGCTGCGCCATCGCACGGGAACTTTCGCGCTACCAGGCCAAGGTGCTTGTGGTGGAGCGGGCAGAAGATGTTTGCTGCGGTACCTCCAAAGCAAACAGCGCCATTGTCCATGCGGGCTATGACGCCGCGCACGGCAGCCTGATGGCCCGCCTGAACGTGGAGGGCAGCCGCCGGATGGAAGCGCTGTCCAAAGAACTTGATTTCGAGTATAAGCGCAACGGCAGTCTGGTCGTCTGCCTGGATAAAGAGGACCTGCCCGGGCTGCAGAAGCTTTATGAAAACGGTGTGGCCAACGGCGTGGAAGGCCTTGAGATCGTGGACGCAGAGCGCCTGCACGAACTTGAGCCGAACGTCACGGACACCGCCGTGGCAGCACTCTGGGCACCGACCGGCGGCATTGTCTGCCCCTTCGGGCTGACCATCGCGCTGGCGGAGAACGCCTATACCAACGGTGTTGAGTTCCGCTTTAATACCGAAGTGACCGGCCTGACCCCCGCCGAAGATCACTGGGAGGTCCAGACCGAGAACGGTGTGATCGACACCAAATATGTTGTCAATGCCGCCGGCGTATACGCCGATGTGTTCCACAACATGGTTTCCGCCAAAAAGATTCACATCACGCCGCGCCGCGGCGATTACTGCCTGCTTGACCGCAGCGTGGGCGGCTTTGTGACCCACACGGTGTTCCAGCAGCCCGGCAAATACGGCAAGGGCGTTCTGGTCAGCCCCACCGTTCACGGCAACATCATCGTCGGTCCCACGGCCATTGACATTGAGGACCGCGAGGGCAACAACACCACCGCCGCCGGACTGGGCGAACTGACCGAAAAAGCACAGAAATCCGTCAAGAACCTGCCGATGCGTCAGGTCATCACGAGCTTTGCGGGTCTGCGTGCGCACGAGGATGGGCACGAGTTCATCATCGGCGAGGTCGAGGATGCACCGCGCTTCATTGACTGCGCGGGTATTGAGTCGCCGGGTCTTTCCTCTGCGCCGGCCATCGGTGTCATGGTGGCCGAAATGCTGCGGGACAAGATGGGCCTTGCCGAGAACCCCAACTTTGTTGGCACCCGCAAGGGCATCCTGCGTCCCTCCGAGCTGAGCCTTGAGGAGCGCAACGAACTGATTCACAAGGAGCCCGCTTACGGCAACATCATCTGCCGCTGTGAGATGGTGACCGAGGGCGAGATTCTCGATGCCATTCACCGTCCGCTGGGCGCAAAGAGTTTGGACGGCGTCAAGCGCCGCACCCGCGCAGGAATGGGCCGCTGCCAGGCCGGTTTCTGCAGCCCGCGCACGCTGGAGATTCTTGCCCGTGAGTGGGGTGTGCCGCAGAGCGAAATCACCAAGAGCGGCGGACATTCCAAACTGATTGTCGGTGAATCCAAGGATAGCCTGTAAGGAGGAAGAAATATGCTGCAATATGATATCGTCATTATCGGCGGCGGTCCTGCAGGTCTTGCGGCCGCAGTCGCTGCCTATGACGCCGGCTCCACCAATATTTTGATTTTGGAACGCGATGTGCAGTTGGGCGGTATTCTCAACCAGTGCATTCACAACGGTTTCGGCCTGCATACCTTCAAGGAGGAGCTGACCGGCCCCGAATACGCTGCCCGCTTTGCCGATCAAGTCAAGGAGCGCGGCATTGAATACCGCCTGTCCACCATGGTCATGGACATCAGCAAGGACCGTGTTGTGACCGCCATGAACCGCACCGAGGGTATGTTCCAGATTCAGGCAGGCGCCGTCATTCTGGCCATGGGCTGCCGCGAGCGTGCGCGCGGTGCACTGAACATTCCCGGCTACCGCCCGGCCGGCATTTACTCTGCCGGTACGGCGCAGCGCCTTGTCAACTGTGAAGGATTCATGCCCGGCCGCCGCGTGGTCATCCTTGGCTCGGGTGACATCGGCCTGATTATGGCGCGCCGCATGACGCTGGAAGGCGCCAAGGTCCTGGTCGTGGCCGAACTCATGCCCTATTCCGGCGGTCTGAAGCGCAATATTGTGCAGTGCCTTGATGACTTCGGCATTCCCCTCAAGCTGAGCCACACGGTTGTGGACATTGAGGGCAAGGAACGCGTGACCGGCATTACGCTGGCCGAAGTGGATAGTCATAACAAGCCCATTCCCGGCACCGAGGAACACTATGACTGTGACACGCTGCTGCTCTCCTGCGGCCTGATTCCTGAAAACGAGCTTTCCCGCGGGATGGGCGTTGAGCTGAACCCCGTCACCAACGGTCCCGCCGTCAACGAAAGCCTGGAAACCTCCATCCCCGGCGTGTTTGCCGCCGGCAACGTGCTGCACGTTCACGATTTGGTGGACTACGTCAGTGAGGAAGCCGCCGCTGCGGGCCGCGCTGCCGCCGCCTATGTAGCTGCGGGCGGCAAGTCGGATGCCGATGTGCGCCGTGTGCCGCTGGTCTGCTCCGATGGACCGCGCTACACCGTGCCCTGCACCATTGCCCCCGACCAGATGCCCGAAAAGCTGACCGTGCGGTTCCGTGTGGGCAGCGTGATGAAAGACCGGTATGTCAGCGTCTATTTCGGCTCTGACCGCGTCATCCACCGCAAGCGCCCCGTCATGGCCCCCGGCGAGATGGAGCAGGTGATCCTGACCCGCAAGATGTTTGAGGATCATCCCGATTTGGCCGAGATCCGCGTGTGTACTGAGGAGGCGTAAACAATGGAAGTACGGAATTTGATTTGTATCGGATGCCCCTTAGGCTGCCCCATCGAGGTCTCGATGGAGGAGGGCAAAGTTACCGCCGTCAAGGGCAATACCTGCCCGCGCGGTGATGCCTACGCCCGCAAGGAAGTCACCAATCCCACCCGCATTGTCACAAGCACGGTGCGCGTTTCCGGCTCGCAGGACGGCGCTGTGACCGTCCCCTGCAAGACCGCACAGGATATCCCGAAGGACCGCATCTTTGATGTGGCCCGCGCGCTCAAGGGTGTGGCCGTGGCCGCCCCGGTCAGCATCGGGGATGTCGTAGTGTCCAACGTGGCAGGCACCGGCGTGGACGTGATCGCAACAAAGTCTGTGAAGTAATTCACCCACAATCAAAGAGGCGGTCCTTAACGGGCCGCCTCTTCCTTATTCTTTATTCTTTTTGTTTTTACTCGCAGGGCAGGTCAAAGCAGTAGCAGATGAACTCCGCGAGCGCCTGTTCATGCGGGCCGTTGCGCGGGGCAAACAGCACATACACATCCTTGATGGCCGGGTCCGTATCGGCGCCGATGCCTGCAATGAACTTGCTGGCCGTCATATCAATGCCGGTGCAGATTGTCTCGCCCTTGTCATCGGTGGTATAGATCATCTGATCCGCCAGTACCTGCTGTGCCTTGGGCGGAAGGATCTGCGCAAGGTCCTTCATGGGCAGGTTGCCGTCATAATACTGTTTGACCTCCTCGGTGGAAATAATCACATCCAGTTCCGCCGTTGTGACCGTTGCCAGCACTCTTGCATTGCTGGCCTCGGTGTACTCGTTGGCGTTGCCGCCCATGTCGATATACAGTGCATCGTCAAACAGGAGCTGCTGCTTTCCGGTGAGCTGCATCCGCTCACCGAATTCCTGTTCCATGACTTTGGCGGGGAAAAGCATCCAGGAATCGTTGATCATGAACCCCTGCAAAACCGTCTCGCGGGTGCGGTTGAGAGCCGCTTCCCCGAGCAGCGCCGCCAGCACGACCGCTGCCAAAAATCCCAGCATCCAGCTTTTATAATAAGTAAAAATGTACTGAACCCGTTTCAAAGGGGACATGGGACGCAGTTTTTCGCGTTCCGTTGTGTACCAGCGGGTTATCTTTTCTTTCAAAGCCATTCAAGGCGCATCCTTTCTGTTTTGGCCGCCGGGGTGTTGCATTGCGGCAATATATGGTATAATAACATAAATCATCAGCGCTCCGCAAGGGCGCGGCAAGGAGTTTATTGGATATGAGCGGAATCTTTAACCCGGAAAATAAATTCTGGGATTTTATCGGCAAGCTGGCCGATGTCACCTTTATGAGTATGCTTTGGCTCATCACGAGCCTGCCCATCGTGACGGCGGGTGCGGCGACCACCGCCTTTTATGACTTTACCATGCATCAGGTCAATGACCGTGAGGGAACAGTCTGGCGGTCTTACTTCCGCTCTTTCCGCAAAAATTTCCGCCGCGGCACAGCAATCTGGCTCATTGAGCTGGCGGCCGTTCTGTTTTTCGGCTTTGATTTCTGGGCCGCATGGAAGTATTTTGTGGCCACCGGCGGCGTCTGGTCGGTTGTGGTGCTCGGCATGACGGCCTGTGCACTGATTTTGGTGCTGCTGACGGGGTTCTACGCCTATCCCCTGCTGGCAACCTTTGATTTCCCGGTCAAAAAGCTCGTGACCAACAGCTTTATCATGGCCGTGGGCAATCTGCCCACCACGCTGGTGATCCTGCTGATCTTCGGCATCGCGGCTGTGGCTTCCTATTATCTGTCCGGCATCTTCTTCATCTTCTTCGGCCTGGCCGTCTTTTTCTCTTCCTACTTCTTTTTCGCGGTCTTCTGGCGCTATACCGAGAAAGATGAGGATGAGGAGGAAAGCGAGGAGGACCTTGCCTCCGCTCGTGCCAAAAAACTTTTCAGCAAGAAAAAATAACCCGATAAAACGGTAAAAGCCCGGGGCTGCTGCGGATGCATCTGCATCGCATAGCAGCCCCGGGTTATTTTATAGGCTCTCAGCGGGCGGCGTTGGTTCCTTCCAGAATGTTGGTCGTGATGTAGTCAACGCCCATCTCAACGAGGGCACGGCCCTCCTCCTCAGTGTTGCAGGTCCAGCAGTTGATTTCCTGTCCAATGGCGTGGACCGCCTGCACGAGTTCAGGCGTCACAGCCGTGTAGCGCACATCCAAGCCAATGTTATGCTTGCGCAGCGTCTCGATGGTGGTGTCATCCGTCTCCTTGAGCAGGTACTGCGCGGGAACATCGGGGTAGCGGCGGCGCAGATAGACAAGGTTCTTCAGCTGGAAAGAAATAAAAATGGTGTGCTCCAGCCAGCCGAGTTTGTCAATGCGGGCTGCAATCTTGTACACATCGGCGGCGGCAAACTGGTTTTTCAGTTCCAGCACCGCGGTCTTTTCGTACTTTTTGCACAGCAGAATGTATTCGTCCAGGTTGGGCATCCGCAGGTCCGCGCGGCCGCGCTCACCGTCAACGTCCAGAAGCCGCAGATTGCGCAGCGTTTCGTAGGTCGTATTCTCAATGATCATACTGTCCTTCGCAACGCGGGCGGTGTCATCGTCATGGAAAATGATGTACTGGCCGTCCGAAGTGCGGTGAACATCGGTCTCAATGCCGGCGTAGGTATGACGGTTGCCTGCCGCCACAAAAGCCGAGCAGGTATTCTCCTTTTCCAGCCCGGACAGACCGCGGTGGGCAATCATGCGGACATTTTTATTGTCCAGTTTAATTGTATCCATTTTTCATCTCTCCTTATTAAATTGATATGCCTGACGGAAACTTTACAGATTCTTTGCAGGGACTTGCTGGTACAGGGTCCGGCAGAGATTTATACTGTAATTTGTCGGAGACTGAAAATGTATAAAATCTGCCCGCAGCGGACAAATTTTCTCCCTGTCCAGTTCCCCTTGATTGTACCACCGGGGAAAAAGTGCTTCAAGAGGTTAGCAAAAGAAGGTTCCTTTTGGCGAAAAAACGGTAAAATAGCCAATCATTCCATGGAATTTTACCCCAAAAGCAACAGAAAAATGCTCAAAAATGAAAAAAAACCATTTTTTCCACCATGTATTGCCAAAATCATTCTTATCCGCTATACTTAAAGCATCAAAGGATTTGTTGAATCTGCACACAAATTATTTACTGCTGCAAGAAATAAGGAGTGAAAACCGACAAATCCTATTTTCCTGCGTTTTCCCCGGCGCAGGATCTGTGTTTTCCCATGGAATCAGGGCATTTTCAGTCACAAGGAATCTGCCCGACAGAATATCCGTTTTTTCACCCATTCATTTCAGTAAGGAGAACAGAGTCATGAAAAAGAAAACCGCACGCATTTCCGCCACTCTGCTGGCCGGAACCATGATTTGCAGCCTGCTGGCCGGCTGCAGCGGCAGCACGGGAGGCAGCACTGCTTCCTCCGAAGCCGCATCGTCCGAAGCAGCTTCTTCGGCAGCGTCCGAGGAAGCGCCCGCCGCCGGCGAGTACGAAGTCACCGCTCCCATCACCATCAAATGGTGGCACGCGATGGAAGATCAGTACAGCGGACTGGTGGACGAAGTTGTGAAGGGCTTTAATGAGTCCCAGGATCTGATCACTGTTGAAGCGGAATACATGGGCGCCTACAAAGACGTCAATGAGGCGCTGGTCGCCGCCAACGCCGCCGGTTCCGGCCTGCCCGCCGTTGTTGTTGCCAACACCGACTATGTGGCCGCCTACGGCGAGAGCGGTCTGTACGAGGACCTGACCCCCTACATTGCCGCCACCGGCTATGACGTGGACGACTTTGCAGACGGCTTGCTGGTCAGCGCACAGTATGACGGCAAGCAGGTCGCACTGCCCTTCCTGCATTCCACTCAGGTCATCTACTACAACAAGACAATGGCTGATGCCAACAACATCACCGTTCCCACTGTCATCACCGATATGGATGCCTTCCTGGACGAAGCCTCCAAGGCAACCGGCGGCGTGGCGCTCTCCATCCCCGGCTGGGACCAGTGGTACTTCGAGACGCTGTACCTCAATGAAGGCGTCAAGATCATCACCGATGACAACACCTGCGATCTGGACAGCGATGCCGCACTGGCCGTGACCCAGAAGCTGCAGGATTGGTGCAAGAGCGGCAAGGCCATGTGGTGCTTCGGCACGGACGCTTCCGCCAATATGCGTCAGTCCTTCTACGATGGCAAGACCTTTGCCGTTATGCACACCTCTTCTCTGTACAACAACTACGTTGACAAGTGCGACTTTGAAGTTGGCATGGCTTGGTATCCCGCCAGCACCACCGGCAGCAAGAACTCTGAGGTCGGCGGCTGCGTGGTTGGCATCCCCTCCAAGAACGATCAGCAGACCAAGAACGCTGCCTGGGCATTCCTGCAGTACCTGGCCGGCAAGGACGTCAACATGAAGTGGGCCGAGGGCACCGGCTACCTGCCCACCCGTAAGAGCGTGCTCGAGACCGATGAAGGCAAGGCCTTCCTGGAAGAAAAGCCCGCATTCCAGTGCATCTTTGATAACCTCGACCTCGTCAATCCCCGTATCCAGAACGCCGCTTGGAGCGAACTGGCCACCACCTGGAAGAACTATATGAACGAGATCATGGGCGAGGGTGCCGATGCTGTCCAGTCCTCGAAGGATATGGTCGTCGAAATCAACGAAATTCTGGAGGACAGCGCCTCCTAATCTTTCATCTGCGCGGAATTAACCTTATCCGTACAGGGTCATCAATACCATAACCAAGCGCCTTGGGCAAAGCAATTCCCCGCAAGCGCCCAAGGCGTTTTGGGTTTGCAGAAAGGAAACAGACCATGCAAACCACCAAAAAACAAGGCGCCGCCGCAGAAAAGAAGCCGCTGCTGACCAACCGCCAAAAGTCCCATTTGGGTGATTTTGCCTGCGTTTTGCCCGCGCTGGCACTGCTGGCCGTCTTTACTTATTATCCCATTTGTAAGCTGTTTCAGATCAGCTTGACCGACTGGAACCTTCTGAACGACACCTGGAACTTTGTCGGGCTCAAAAACTGGGACTGGCTTTTCAACGGTTCCGGTGCCAAATATCTGTGGAACTCCCTGAAAGTCACCTTCATCTACTCCATGGGTGAACTGCTGGTCACCATCGTTGGCGGTATGCTGTTTGCGCTGCTGTTCAACCGCATGACCCGTTCTTTCAGCTTCATGCGTGCGATTGTGTTCATGCCCAAGTATGTGGCTATGTCCTCGGCAGCAGTTATCTTCCTGTGGATTTTGAACACTGACTACGGCGTCCTGAACTACCTGCTGCAGTTCCTCAACATCGGTCCGGTGGACTGGCTGAACCAGAAAAGCACAGCCCTCCCCTCCGTTTTGATGCTGACCGGCTGGCGTGTGATTGGCTATGGCATGATGATTTATCTGTCCGCCATGCAGGGTATTTCCAAGGATTACTATGAAGCCGCGGCGCTTGACGGCGCAAGCCCGGTGCAGTCCTTCTTCCGCATCACGCTGCCGCTGCTCTCCCCCACTACGCTGTTCCTGCTGATTACCACCTTCCTGTCCTCCATGAAGGTATTCCAGTCCGTGGATATCCTGACTTCCGGCGGTCCTTCCCGTTCCACCGAAGTGTTCGTATATCTGATTTACCGCTACGCCATGGTGGACTTCCGAATGGACCGTGCCGCCACAGCTGCCGTTATGTTCTTCCTAATCTTGCTGGTCGTCACAGTGCTGACCATGAAGATTTCGAACCGTACGGTCACCTACGACTCCTAATAGAAAGGAAGGGATCTACTTGGCAAAAGAAAATGCACCAGCGGTTGAAAAGCACCGCAAGCATGGAGCCTGGTACTATATCCAGCCCGTTCTGGCTGTCATGGTCACCGTCATTATGGCATTCCCGCTGTACTGGATGATTGCCACCAGCTTCAAATCCGCAGAGGAAGTTCAGCTGGTCATCCCCACGATGTTCCCGCACTCGTTCCATCCGGAAAACTACTCCTTTGTATTGCAGCGTGCCAACTTCCTGCACTACTACTTCAACACCATCGTCATGACCATCATGATTCTTGTCAGCCAGGTTGTGACGGGCGTTCTGGCCGCCTACGGTTTTGCCCGCGGCAACTTCAAGGGACGCAACATTCTGTTCTATGTGGTGCTGGGTGCGCTGATGATTCCCGTGCAGGTCACCTTCATCCCGCTGTACATCATGTGCTCCAACTGGGGATTGAATGATACCTTCTTAGGACTTGTCCTACCCGAAGCCGTTTCGGCCTACTACATCTTTATGCTGCGCAACACCTTCCTTTCGGTGGATGAAAGCTATATTGATGCCGGCCGTCTGGACGGATTGGGCCGTATCGGGCTGATTACCCGCGTGCTGGTCCCGATGTGCAAGTCCACCATCTACACCGTCACGCTGGTCACCTTCACCAACGGCTGGAACGCTTACTTCTGGCCCAAGATTATCGCGCAGAACGAGACGCGGCGCGTCCTGACCGTTGGTTTGGCACAGCTCAAAAACACCTTTGCCGGACAGGCGGTATCCAACTACCATGAAATCATGGCCGGCGCGGTGTTGGCCATCATACCGGTCGTTGTTCTTTTCTTCATATTCCAAAAGTACATGATGACCGGCTACTCCAAGTCCGCCATGAAGTAAATCCATAATAAAAAACGGGGGAAGCGGCTCCGGATCCGGTACATCCGGTCCTAAGCACTTTCCTCGTTTTCTCTTTTGTGCTATTATACCGTCAGAACCTGGCAGCGCAGGCTTTGGGGCAATGCTTCGGCATCCGTCACAAGGATATCCACCCTGTCGGCCGACAGAAGATTGTACTGCGCGGTGTTCCCGATTTTGGATGCGCTGCACAGCAGGATCTTCTTCACCGCACGGCGCATGACGGTTTCGTAAATGCTCAGTTCCTGCGGGGTGCTGTATTCCAGCATTCCATCCGGCGCAAGAGCCGTACAGGAAAAAAACATCATATCATAGTTGAAATAAGACAGAAAATACGTTGCATCCACGCCGGTAAAACAGTTGTCCCGCTCCTGGTACAATCCGCCGCAGCAATATACGCGCGCATGGCCGCACAAAGTTTCGGCCACCGCCACGCTGTTGGTCACAACGGTCAGCTTTTTGTCCCACAGCGCACGGGCCAGCGGAAGCATGGCCGGTGAGGATGACAAAAAGATGCAGCTTTCCGCCGGGACCAGTTCGGCGGCGCGGGCGGCAATGCGGGCCGCGGAACCGTTGTCCAGCCGCATTTCGGGAGCCAGCGGGTCGCTGACGCTTTTATCGGACAGTGCAACCGCACCGCCTGAGGTGCGCCGGACAAGGCCGCGCGCAGCCAGTTCCGCCAGGTCGCGCCGCACCGTGGAAGTGCTGACATAGAGCTTTTGCGTCAGGTCCTCCACCGTCACAAGTCCGTTTTTGTCAATCATGGCAAGAATCTGTTTGAGCCGTTCTTCCTGAATCATAAAAATCCCTCACGCCTGCAAAACCACGGCGGTGGTCTCGCACAAATTGGAAGCATCATCGGTGACGATAAAATTGAAATCGTTCAGATGACCGATATTATACGGCCGGGTCAGGCCGATTTTACTGGAATCGCACATCAAAATACTGCACCGCGTGCGCCGCAGCACGCTCCGCCGCACCTCAGCTGCATGGCGCGACACCTCCGCCACATCCCCGTCCGGCGTAATAGCCGCCGGGGAAATGAACGCCATATCAATATTATAGTGGTTCAGCATGGCTTCCGTCATAGGCCCGTAGAAAGCATGGGAGCGCTCCGACAAGGTACCGCCAATCAGGATGACCCGGATGCCCTTGCCGCGCAGCCGTGCCACGATGGGCAGGCTGTTGGTCAGCACCACAAGGCCCTTGTGGCCGCGCAGTGCATCGGCAAGATACAGTGCCGTGGAGGACGCATCGAGGAAAATCACGCCATCGCTCTTGACGCTGCTGGCCGCACAGCGGCCAATAGCCTCCTTGGCAGCCACATTCTGCTGCGTGCGGAAATGCAGCATTGGGTCCAAGTGCATCTCATACATCGGGATTACGCCGTTTTTGTTGTACTGCACAAGTTCGCGGCGGTTCAATTCCGCCAGGTCACGCCGCACCGTGGAGGGACTGATATGCAGTTCCTTTGCCAGTGTCTCGATGCTGACGCAGTTTCGCGCGCGCACAATGCGCAGGATCTCCTGATACCGTTTTTCCTGCATAGTACGTTCTCCCGTCTTTTTTAGTCGTTGTTATCCTAAGTAAACAATAAACCAAGCATTGCCGATTGTCAAGCAGCGCGCAGCCGCCTTGGCAGCAGAAAGGATGAACCGTATGATTGAATTTATTCGCTGTGGAGCGCCGCAGTACAAAGCCAACCTGCACAGTCACAGCACGCTGTCGGATGGCTGTCTGACGCCGGAGGAGATGGCGGCCGCTTACCGTGAGCAGGGGTATTCCATTTTGGCCATCACCGACCACGAAGCGCCCTATGACCACACCGCGCTTTCATCGCAGGATTTTCTGCTGGTGACAGGGTACGAGGCCTATATCCGCCCCGATCCAAACTGCCGGTATAATCCGCTTGCGCCGGAAATTCACCTCAATCTCCTTGCCAAAGACCCCCACAACCTCACCTTTGTGGGCTACCGCCCCGAATTCTGCAAGTATATGCCGCTGGATTTGGCACAAAGCCGCCCGCACAGCGGACCGGTGGGGCCGCGGCGCTACGCTCCCGACTATATTCAATCCTTTATTGACGCGGCACGGCAGAGCGGGTATCTCGTTTCCTACAACCATCCCATCTGGTCGATGGAGGATGTCGAGACAATTTTGGGCTACGAGGGCATTTACAGCCTGGAAATTTTCAACACCGGTTCCGCTCTCATCAGCGGGGACGAGGACAATGGCGCACTGTATGACCGTCTGCTGCGCCTCGGCAAAAACTGGTACTGCCACGGCGCGGACGACAATCACAACAAAGTTCCTCTCGATGACCCGGACAGTGATTCCTTCGGGGCGTGGACGATGGTGCTGGCGGACGAGCTGAGCTATCCTTCCGTGATGAAGGCGCTGGAAGAAGGCCGGTTCTACGCCTCTACCGGCCCGGCCATCACGGAACTCACATTTGACGGCGCGCAGGTACGCATCAAGTCCACACCTGCCACGCGCATTACGATGCACATTTCCCCCAAACTGTGCCATCATGCCGCCGCGCCGCGCGGGCAGACGCTGACCGAGGCTTCGTTCACGATTCCGGACAACGCACCGTATGTCCGCTTTACCGTGCAGGGCGCCGATGGCACCCGCGCCGAGACGCACGCATTCACCCGGGCCGCCCTTGGCCTGTAAAAAGGAGGAGCTCATGAAAACAGCAAAGTCCCATCTGACCGCCGCACTGTCTCTTTTGCTGGCTGCCGCGCTGGCCGGCTGCGGCGGGCAGGCTGCCTCATCGCAGGCGGCTTCTTCGGCGCCAACGCCCACGCCAAACCCCATTCCCGCCGGGATGCACATGAGCCAGACCGGTTCGGTAGAGGAAGAGACCTACCTGAGCGATTCGGACTACAAGGATTTTCTCTCTGCCGCCGAGAAAAGCTGGGTCATTCCCGGCCTCGCCGAGGACATGGTTCCGCAGGGCATCGGATACGGGGAAGCAACCGGCCGCGTTTACGTTTCCGCCTACTCCCCTTCCGATGAACCGTCCGTCCTGATGGCCGTGGACGAAACCGGCTCCCTGCAGGCGGAATATCACCTGCAGAACAGCGACGGTTCCGCGTTTGACGGTCATGTGGGCGGCGTGGCAGTCAGCGACACAACACTCTACCTCTCCGCCAAAACCATTGCCAAAACGCATTATTACATTGCCGCCATCCCGCTGAGCGACCTGCAGGAACAGGGGTGTCAGGATGTCCGGATTGAGACGCTGATTCCTGTGCCGATTTCTCCCTCACAGCTCAGCTATTCGGACGGGATTCTGTGGGTCGGCAACTTCTATCATCCCTCGAGCGACTATAACCTTTCGGCCGGCATGGAGTTTACAACCCCTTCCGCCGATGGGGATTACGGCTGTTACCTGCTCGGCTACCGCCTTGGCGAGGAGGAAAGCACCCGCCTGACCCCCGCGCAGGGGCAGGATTTTGCCGTGCCGGACTATGTGCTGGCCGCGCCCAACAAGATTCAGGGGATGCAGGTCACAAATGGCCGCGTTGTGCTGAGCCAGTCCTACGGGCGCCGGGTGGATTCCGCGCTGCTCGTGTATGACCTCGACCTTGATGCGGACCCCGACACCACTGTTCCGGTTGACGGCACACAGGTTCCCTGCTGGGTGCTGGACTCAGCCCGTCAAACCGCACGCATGACCGCCATGCCGATGACCGAAGGCCTGACACTCACCCCGGACGGCCGTGTCTATGTTTTGTTTGAGAGCGGCGCGGAACATTATTCGGACGGTTCCAACCGCACCGACCACGTTTGGGCGCTGACGCTGCCCTGACCGCCGCTGAATTTGGGAGGCATAAACCATGTACAACATTCTCTGTTTTGGTGATTCCAACACCTTCGGCACCAACCCCGCCGGCGGACGCTGGCCGTGGGAGCAGCGTTGGACGGGGCTGCTGCAAAACGAGTTAGGCAGCAGCTATCGCATTATTGAGGACGGCTGCGGCGGACGCACAACCGGGCTGGACGACCCCATCGAGGGCGACCGCAACGGTCTGCGGCATTTGGGGGTATCGCTGCACTCCCACCGCCCGCTGGATCTCGTCATTCTTATGCTCGGCACCAACGACATGAAGCACCGCTTCAGCCTGCTGCCCATCGACATTGCCAAGAGCGCCGCGCGCCTTGGGGAGCTTGTGCAGCAGTACGCGTACGGCCCGGCCTACCCGGTGCCGAAGCTCCTGCTGGTCAGCCCGATTCTCCTCGGCGAGGGCGTGTCCCACAGCATTTACACCGGCTTTACCGAGGACGGGGTGGAGGTTTCCCGCCAGCTTGCGCCGCTCTATGAGGAGCAGGCGCGCCTGCACGGCTGGCAGTATCTGGATGCCGCGCGCTATGCCGGCCCGAGTGCGCAGGACCATCTGCATATGGAGGCAGCCGACCACGCCGCACTGGCCCGTGCCATGGCCGAAGCCGTCCGCGAAGCGCTGAAATAATTGCGTTTAATGTATCTGCATACAGCAAAAGGACAGGAACGGATTGTTCCTGTCCTTTTGTTTTCCGTGCTGACGGTTTAATAGCGTCTTGTGTTGACCGGAAGATTTTTGCACCATTCCAGCAAAATCTGAAGTTCCTTTTGCCTTGCGGTTTCTTTTTCTTCCGGGGTCATTTCTCTTTTTTGTCTGGCGTTCAGTTCGTAAGAAATCACATTTTTCGATTTAGTATACTTGAATCCTTCCGGCAAAGGGATCGTTGTTCCAAATCCATAGTCCATAATGAACGATACATACAAAGGTGCGCCTTCTTCTTTCCCCATTGGATTTTTGTTTTCATGACCCGAGCAGCTTCCGTTGGTGCAATATTTCTTATCGACGTTCAAAATTCTTATCTGTTCCTGAATTTCTTCGTCAATCTGGAGCAGCGAATACGGATAGAATCTGCACGTGCAATCCTCAATCTGCCTGAAACAGCAATGACACACATAATCATGATGCGTCTTTACGGCGCTGTAATATTTCTGCATGAAAATCGTCCTTTCCTGCGGTATTTTTCCGGATTTTGGATTTGCGTTCTCGCTTTACAGACCTGATTGCCGGTTTTTCCCACTTGCGTGGGGATCAATTATTTGGTCAATTTCAGCAGCTCCGCGAGGAATACAAACGGCGCAAGAATTATGTACAATAACAACATTTTTACTCCCTCCTTCAGAAGGTCATTAGCGCACGAGATTCTGGGCTGTTTTCCACAGGTGTGTGGAAAAGTGGGCGTTTTGTGAGTGGTGTGGTATGTTTTCCTGTTGTTTACAGTATAGCATACGGGGAGTCCATTTATACGGACTTCAAACGGTGTCTCACAAGAAAATTCAGGCAGAATAAATCCGCATCTCATCCATCATAGCGGATAACTGTTGTTTTTCTCCGTGAAGGGATTGCTGTTCCAAATCCATAGTCCATAAGCACGGCACATACAAAGGATGCCCCGGCCAAAACCAGCGCGGCGCATACGAAATCACCCCCACTTGCGTGGGGAAAAGTCTATGTCGGATGGGTCGATGTAGTCGCCCGGCGGATCACCCCCACTTGCGTGGGGAAAAGGAACCCCGCAATGCTTGAAGTTCTTGCGGACTGGGATCACCCCCACTTGCGTGGGGAAAAGCAGGATTGCCGAAGCGCGTTGCTTATGGTCAGTAGGATCACCCCCACTTGCGTGGGGAAAAGGCTCTATGACGCCGCGCGGGAAGAGCGGATGGAGGATCACCCCCACTTGCG
>JAQXGE010000035.1 GCA_029006135.1 Oscillospiraceae bacterium
AGCGAGACTTTTCTGGTTACTCTTTTGGTCACAAAAGAGTAACGCCCGCGGCAGCGAGTGCTGTTAAAGATAAACGACAGTTAGCCGCAAGGTTAACAGTCCTCCCGTCTCGCTTCGCAAGCCACCCTCAGTTCCGCACTAAGAGCCGCCTGCGGCGGCTGTGCTCCGCTGAACCGGGGCGGCAGCTATACTATATCAAAAACCCGCCCCGCTTATGGCGGGACGGGTCAAACTTACCTTGCAAACGTGATAGTGTCGTCTGTATCCAAATTTCTCATCACATAGATTGTGGAATCCCCGACATTGGTGACGTACCAGCGGGAACCGGCGGAGCCGGAGGAGTAAAATTCACTTTCTTCGCCGCGCACGATGCAGTTTGCGGTGTCGGTCTCATCCAGCAAACCAATCTCGACCTCGGGAACGCTGCCGTCCACGCTCACCAGCGTAAAGTCGGCGGTTTCGCCCCAAACGCCAAGGTCCACCGCGGTGCCGGGGTCAAGAATGACGCTGTCATTGCCTTCCTCAAGCTCGAACCCCTGCACGGCACCCTCAATCTGGCCAACCCAGGGCAGATTGACGGCGGAATCGCTGACAATCGCGGAGGAATCAAACTTTTCAATGTGCATCGCTCCGTCACCTGCGTCGGAACTCTCCGTTGACGGGGCGGCATAATTGGCTTCATCAGGCGCGGCGGCTTCCGCAGCGCGCTCCGTGCCGCCGGCAACAAGAACATTGGCACTGTTCTGATTCAGCACCCTCACGCCCAACAGTACGGCGCAGACGCAGGCTGCGGCGCAAAGAACCCCGCGGAAATTTACCATCATCGGCTTCCGCCTTGCTGCCGGTGTATTGGCCGCCATGATTAAATCATCATCCACCATTCCCACGGCTTCAAATAACTCCCTTGCCGTCACAGCAAAACCCCCTCTTTCTCCAAAAATTCTTTCAGCTTTTTGCGGGTGCGGTGAAGCGTGACCCGGACCTTGCTCTCACTCACCCCAAAGCGGCGCGCAATCTCCGCCGCTGAGTCACAGTACCAGTAGCGCCGGATAAAAATGTTCCGCGTTTCTACGGGCAGTCCGCGCAGAAAGACGTTCAATGTACGCGCCGTCTCGGCGCTCTCGGCCTGTTTCACCACGCCGTTCGGAGCGGGCAGGCATTCCGCCAGCTCATCCAGAACCGCTTCCATCTGCCCGCCGCCGCGCTTGGCCGCGCGGGATTTGTCGCGGAGGTCCAGCGCCAGGTTGCGGGTGATGCGCCCCAGATACGGCGCGAGCCGCGTGGGGCGATTGTCCGGCATACTGTTCCAGGCGGCAAGCCATGTGTCATTCTCACACTCCTCGGCGTCCCGCGCATTGCCCAGCAGGTTCATTGCAATCGTGCGGCAGTAAGCGCCGAACCGTTCAGCCGTGTGTGTGATGGCCTGTTCGTCCCGCGCCCAGTAAAGCGCTACGATCTCCTCATCGGTCACGGCGTTCACTTCCTTTCCTATATATAAAAACGGAGCACAAATCCGTTCTGTTACAAAAAAGGTGCGTGGCCGGAAGGGAACACGCACCTTTTCTTCAAATCACAGCATATGTTTTTTATGCAGGAACCACGCCACGATGCCGCAGATGACCAGCGTCATGCCGCAGAGAATCCCAAACCCATAAGGGGAGGACGCAAACGGCATACCGGCGGTATTGACGTTCATGCCGTACAGTCCCGAGATAACGGTCGGAAGTGACATGATCACAGTGACCGAAGTCAGGTATTTCATCGCGTTGTTCAGACGGTTATCCAAAATCGAACTGAACAGTTCGCGCGTACCTTTGATATCATCACGGTAGATACCGGTCATCTCAATGGCCTGCCGAATCTCAACGATGACGTCATCGAGAAGTTCCATATCGTCCGGGTACTGCTCCAGCCGCTTATAGCGCGTCAGCCGGTCAAGGACCGTATTGTTGGCACGCAGCGAGGTCGCGAAGTAGACGAGTGTCGATTCCAGTCCATGCAGTTCCATCAAATCACTGTCGCGCAGGGTACCGGTCAGATTTTTCTCAATTTCCTGACGGCGCCGGTCGATGAGCCGCAGTTCCTGCTGGTACATCGTGGCCGCGCGGTAAAGAATCTGGTAGACGAACCGCATCTTCTTTTTGGTCGAGAAGCCCCGCACGCGGCAGGAGGCAAAGTCCGATATGACCGGTGTATCCACCGAGCAGACTGTGATGATGAGGGACTGGGTGAGCAGGATACCTAAGGGGATGGTGGTATAAATGCCTTCGCCGGCATCCTTTACTTTAATAGGGATATCCACAATAATCAGGGTATACCCATCTTCCAGACTGATACGCGCCGATTCTTCCGGGTCAAGAGCGGCCCTCAGGTCGGCCGGCTCGATATCCAGCGCGCAGGAGACTTCCCGCACCTCCTCGGCGTTCGGGGCGGTCAGGCAGATCCAGACACCGTCATGGATTTCCTCCGTCCTCGACAATCTCCGCTCGAGAGTTTCATAAATTGCCATCATATCGCATCACCGCCTTAATTATCCTTGTTTCAGTATAGCCATTTATCCCCAAAAGCGCAACCCCAAAGAAAAACGAAATTTTGTACATATACATATATAAGGAAAACATTAGAAGGGGAGTTGTCGTAAAGGTGTGTGTGAGCGCAAGCACTGAATTTTACTGTTTTTAATGGGAGTAGAGATAAGGCTCCCCTTGAAGCAAGGGGTGAGCGAAGCGAAGGAGCGGGAGTGAATGACAGTCCAGTGGACTGTCAGAGCCGCGACCGGATTTGCCGCAGCAAATTGTCGGCGGGAGCCGACTGAGGGGATTTAAGCCTTGCCGTCAACTGCCATGTATCTTTTATAGCATCCGCTGCCGCGGGCGGTACTCTTTTGTGACCAAAAGAGTACCCAGAAAAGTCCCACTGTTTCGACGCAGTGGACCGCCACCAGGGGGGGCCTGCCCCCCCTGGACCCCACGAATAAGGATGAAAATTTGAAAATTCACCCCAAAGTCTACGACCGGACAGACTTTGGGACGAATTTTCAAATTTTCGATTAAATAACCGCCCCTCTGTCTGCGGGACGGTTCCTATCATAAGATATACGTCTATCATATATATAGTAAAGAGTTAAATGGATTAGAGATAAGCCTCCCTTTATAATAAGAGCGCATGCGGGAAATAGAGAAAAGGCTCCCCTTGAAGCAAGGGGAGCTGGACTGACGAAGGTCAGGACTGAGGGAATTTAAACCTTGACTTTAACTGCCGTTAATCTTCCATAACGACACCTTCATATACAGCCCCTATATATAGTCATACTATACCTGTTCAATACACAAAATATCCACCTTACAAAAAAACTTAGAAAAAACTCAAAAAAAGTTTGAAAAAAGGGGTTGACTTTGGCGAAAAGTGTGGTATTATAAATAAGCTGTCGCGCAAGACAGCGGGTAGCTGAAAGGCTTATTTATCACGGTACAGCGAAGAAAACCATTGATTTGGACACACTTTGCATTACACTGTGAAATGAATTT
>JAQXGE010000036.1 GCA_029006135.1 Oscillospiraceae bacterium
CTCGGCAGCACGGCGGACAATGATCTGGCAACTCTCCAGCGTGTCCATATCAAAGGCGTGCATGGGCTGGCCGATCTCCAGCATGACGTAGTTGGTGATGTCCACCACGTTGGAGATGCTGCGCAGGCCGCACAGCGCCAAGCGGCGGCGCATCCAGCGGGGGGATTCCCCGGTGGTGATGTTGCGCACATAGTGGCCGATGTAGCGCGGGCAGAGGTCGGGCGCTTCCACCGTGATGTTCAGGCGCGGGTCCTGATAATCGCTTGTGGTGTAATCAGTAGCGGGCATCTTGAGGGGCTTATCCAACACAGCGGCAACCTCACGGGCGATGCCGAGAACGCTCTGGCAGTCCGCACGGTTGGCGGTGATGGAGATGTCAAAGATGTAATCGTCCAGTCCGACCACCTGCTGAATGGGGGTGCCGGGGACGGTATCTTTGGGCAGGTCGAGCAGTCCGTAAACCTCGGCGCCGGGATAGAGGTCCTCATTGAGGCCCAGTTCCTCACCGGAGCAGAGCATACCGTTGGACTCAACGCCCATCAGGGGTTTGGCCTTAATCTTGATGCCGCCGGGCAGCGTAGAGCCGTCCAGCGCGGCAGGGGTGTGCATACCGGCATAAACGTTGGGTGCACCGGTGGAAATCTGAATGTCATGGCCGTAATCGCCGCAGTCCACCTTGCAGATGTGCAGGTGGGTGCCCTCCTGGGGCACGCACTCGGTGACAACGCCGACAACGACTTTGGAAATTTCGGCGGAGAGGTCAATGAGTTCCTCAACCTCGAAACCGCAGTCAAACAGCTTCTTTTCCAGTTCCTCGGCGGAAACGTCAATATCCACATACTGTTTGAGCCAGCTGAATGGTACTTTCATCTTCGTTCCCTCCTCTTAGTTCTTGAACTGCTTCAAGAAGCGCAGATCGTTCTCGGTCATCAGGCCGATGTTGTTGATGCCGTACTTGAGCATGGCAATACGCTCGATGCCGATGCCGAAAGCAAAGCCGGAATAGACCTCGGGGTCGATGTTGCAGTTGCGCAGAACCTGCTGATGCACCACGCCGGCACCCAGGACCTCAATCCAGCCGGTGTGCTTGCACAGCGGGCAGCCCTTGCCGCCGCAGGCAAAACAGGAGACGTCAACCTCAACGCTGGGCTCGGTGAACGGGAAATAGCTCGGGCGCAGACGGGTCCGGACGCCTTCACCGAACAGTTCCTGAACGAACTTGTCGAGCATACCCTGAAGGTCGCAGAGCGTGATGCCCTTATCCACAACAAGACCTTCCATCTGATGGAACATCGGGGAGTGGGTGGCATCGGAGTCAGAGCGGAACACGCGGCCGGGAACAAGGACCTTGATGGGCGGTTTTTCCATATCCATCACACGGATCTGACCGCCGCTGGTCTGAGTGCGCAGAACAATATCGTCCGCAACATAGAATGTATCCTGCATATCGCGGGCAGGATGATTTTTCGGAACATTCAGCCGGGTGAAGTTGTGATCATCGTCCTCAATTTCGGGCCCTTCAAAAATCTCAAAGCCCATGCCGGCAAAAACATCGATAATCTCGTTTTTGACCAGCGTGATGGGATGGAGCGCGCCGGTTTCACAATGTGTGCCAGGCAGCGTGATGTCCACAGCCTCGGCACGGTTGCGCTCTGCGAGTTCGGCCGCTTCAATCTCATCGGAAAGAGCCTTGTACTCCCCTTCTGCCCAGACCTTGAACTCGTTGATGGTCTTGCCGGCGGCAGGGCGCTCCTCTTTGGGCACATCGCGCAGCGACTTGGTCAGGCCGGTCACGCTGCCGTTCTTGCTCAAATACTTCTGCCAGAATGCAGAGAGTTCCTCTTTGTTGTGCACAGCGGCGCGGTCGGCTTCCAGTTCCGCGCGCAGTGCCGCGATTTTTTCTTCCATAATACACCTCTTTGAATCACTCACGGGGCAGGGCTGCATGAAAAAAGCTCCGTCCCTGAAATGCAATCAGGGACGAAGCTGCAAAACTCCGCGGTACCACCCGTGTTCCGCCGGATATTCCGGCGGCACTCGATGCGCTGTAACGGGGCAAACCGTTCCGCACTACTCGGCAGGGGTGTGAAATACCCGGCCTTTCCCGCAGACCACTCGGGAGGGAACTTCCGCACAGCAAACTTTCGGGGCGGCTTTCAGCCGGTGACCGCCCTCTCTTTGCCGGAAATGCTGACGTACTTTCTCCGTCAATGTGTTTGACTTTCATACGCGGAATATTATAGGCTTTTTCCGGAAGTTTGTCAACCGAAAAATACCGGGCCGTGTCCGTCAAAGGCACCGCCCGGTATTTCAGGAAATCTTATGAGAAGTTAAACGCCGCCTCAGTTGTCGCGGCGGGTGCGGGAGAAAATCCGCAGAACGTAGAGGAAGATGTTGATATAGTCGAGATACAGTGCCAGCGCGCCCATGATGGAGGACTTATGCAGCATAGCCGCATCGCCGCCGAAGTAGGCGTAGTAGTATTTGAGTTTCTGGGTATCATAGGCGGTAAAGAGCATGAACACGACCAAGGACACCGCACAGATGGCAAGGTCCACAATGCCAAACACCGTACCGCTGAAGAAGCCAATCAGCATCCCGACAACACTGGTCAGCAAAATAGCGCAAAGCCCGGCCATCAGGTTGGGGCCCCAGCCGGTCAGGTCACGGTCGGTGCGCCAGCCGTAAAACGCCATCACACCGAAGTAGACGGTGCCGACAAGGAAGGCAAGAATCAGCGTGGACAGGTCATAGACGATAAAATAGGTGCCGAAGTTCAGCCCGTTCAAAACCGCATACACAAAAAACATCGTTGTAGCCGTGGAGGGCTGCAGGTATTCAATACGCGCCGAGAGCACACCAACCAGCACGAGTTCTGCGATAGAAAGCAAAAACACAAGTCCGGTTGTATAAAGCGGGACAATGAGTCCTGTTGCTACCGTGGCAATCGCAGTGGCAAAAGTGACGAGCAGACCGGCAAACATCCAGACATAGGTGCGCGTCATATATTGGTTCAGCGTTCCAAAGGGACTTTCTGCATAAGAAATGTTATAATATTTTTGGTCCATAAAACAGACCCCTTTCTTTTTCAGTGATTCTATTATATACTCAGAATTGAGTCAAATGTGTAAATGATGTATGAAATCTTTTTTATCTTTTCCAAAATAATGAACAGGAGGGGCAATTTTGTCCATTAATGATACCTTTGGCATCTATCTTCATGTTCCCTATTGCAGAAGCAAGTGCCGGTACTGTGATTTCTATTCCGCGCCCGGCTCCGGCGGTGTGCCGCAGAGTTATGTGGACGCACTGCTCCGCGAACTGAAGAAAAATACCCGCCGGCCGGACACCGTCTATTTCGGCGGCGGCACCCCTGCCCTGCTCAGTCCTGCGCAGGTCAAATGTCTGATTGAAGCCGCCGACCCGAAACCGGGTGCGGAGATTACGCTCGAGGCCAATCCCGATGTGGTCACGCAGGAGAGTCTTTGCGGATTTGCGGAGGCCGGCGTGACACGCATCAGCTTCGGCGTACAGAGTGCGGATGATGCACAGCTCCGCCGCCTTGGCCGGACCCACAATGCAGAGAGCGCCGCCCGCGCACTGGAGTGGGCGCGGGCGGCAGAGTTTTCTCAAATTTGCGGTGACATCATGCTGGCACTCCCCTACTATTCAAACGGGGAATTTGACCGCACGATGGAACTGCTTGTGCGGGGCGGCTGCACGCACATCTCGGCTTATCTGCTCAAAATCGAACCGGGCACGGCTTTCTGGCAGTACCCGCCCGATGGACTGCCCGATGCGGATGCGGCGGCGGAGTTCTACCTTTACGCCGTAAAGCGCCTTGAGGAAGCTGGCTACCGCCAATATGAAATCAGCAACTTTGCCCTTCCGGGGTGCGAGGGTCGGCACAATCTGCTTTACTGGAACTGCCAAGACTATCTGGGCATTGGCCCGGCGGCACACAGCTGCATGGACGGCGTGCGCCGCTTCTGGCCGAATGACACTGCCGGATTCATTGCAGGAACGGTGCAGGAGCAGGACGAGGGCATCTGTGATGCGGAGGATTTTCTCATCATGCAGCTGCGGCTTCGTTCCGGGCTGGACACCGATGAATACGCCGCTCGGTATGGAATCAGATTCACTGAGGAGCAGCAGGATTTTCTGCGCCAGTGTGTGCGGCATGGCTATGCCGAATGGGACGAGCATCGGCTGCGGCTGACCCCTGCCGGGATGATTGTGCAAAACGCCATTCTGGAAGAACTGATTTGAGCGTCAAAACCAGCTGCCGTCCTCGTGGATGCTCTGCGCCGTCGGTTGGTCATGAAGCCCCATCGAAACGCCCAGTGCTTCATCCACGCGGCGCATATCATCCTCAGGGATACGCCCGGCACGCTCGCGAAGGCGGCGCTTATCCAGTGTGCGGATTTGTTCGGTGAGGACGATACTGTCCTTTGCCAGACCGCATCGGTCCGCCCGAACGCTGATATGTGTGGGCAGGCGGTTTTTGTCCTGCCGGCTCGTGATGGCGGCCGCAATAACCGTGGGGCTGTGCCGGTTGCCGATGTCATTTTGTATGATAAGTACCGGCCGAACCCCACCCTGTTCCGAGCCTACTACGGGACTCAAATCCGCATAAAAAACTTCACCTCTGTGCACTTCCATAACAATACCTCCCTGCTTAAACTGTTCTGATTACAGTATAAGCAGGGAGGCTTCTTTTTAATCATCTGAATTGCACGGTGCCGCAGATTCAAGAATCACAAATGCGGCGGCCAGACCGGATTCATGCGTCAGGCTGAGGTGCGCCGTCAGGCCGTTTTGTTCGATAAACGCGGCCGCTTTGCCGGTGAAAGACAGATACGGCGCACCGTGTTCATTGCGCAGGGCAGACACTTCCGCAAGGGCAAAACCTGCCAGCCCCGTCCCACAGGCTTTGAGGAAGGCCTCCTTGGCGGCAAAGTTGGCGGCAGCCGTCTGTGTGCGCGCCGCCCCTTTGCGGGAATCGAGAAGCTGCTGTTCCTGCTCGGAGAAAACGCGCTGTACAAACGCCTGCCGGGTCAGGCTGCGCTCCATGCGTGCGACTTCGCAAAGATCGGTTCCAATTCCATAAATCATGACTGCTGCTCCTTGAGAATTGCGGGAAGTTCAGCCAACAGCGCCGCTTTCTCGTTCGGCACACGCTGTGCCATTACGGCCTGAAGAAGTTCGTTGAGTGTGCGTCCAACCGCAGGGCCGGGCGCAACGCCGGCGGCCATCAGGTCGCTGCCGTTGACGGCCAAACTGCTCAGCGTATAGCAGGCCGTGGCGGAAAGTTCCAGCACGCGGCTTTCAAACCGGCGGACTTCCCTTGTGCGGTTTTCCACCGCCGCGTTGTTGGCATGGGCTGCCAAATCCGCCCGCTTGACCCGGCACAGACGCTGCAAAAACGGCGCGCCGCTGCGGTTCATCATCTGCAAAATGCCGAAACGGTCGTTCGGCAGCGGACAGTCATGTACAGAAATCAGCCCGCAGGCGCCCTCAATCAGGTAGGCCGGTGCTTTAAGCCGGGTAAGGATAGTCCGTGCCATCCTGCCGCCGCGCTGGTTATGGCCGGGGAAATGTGCCGCGCCGTCCGGACCGACTGTGCGGCATTCCGGTTTGGCAATATCGTGAAGGAAAACGGCCCAGCGCAGCACGCGGGTACTTTTTTCATCCATGCCGGTCACGTCCAGTGCTTCCACGGCCTTGGCTGTGTGCTGCCAGACATCATAGCAGTGCCATTTTCCGGGTTGGGTGCAGCCAATGCAGGGTGCAATCTCGGGAATCACGCCGGTGAGGATGCGCCCCTGTGCCGCCAAAACACGGCCCGCTGCCGGACCGGCCAGCAGTTTATCCAGTTCAGCAAAAATACGCTCGGCAGAAATCTGTGCCACCGTTCCCCGTGCCGCATAGGCCGCCGCTTCGGTAGCGCTGTTCAGCGTAAAATCCAGCTGTGCGGCAAAGCGAAGCGTACGCAGGATGCGCAGAGCATCCTCCGCAAACCGCTGTGCGGGGTCCCCCACGCAGCGGATAATCCCCGCCTGCAAATCTGCCCGGCCGCCGAAGGCATCTACCAGCCCTTCGCCGGGGGCGTAGGCCATCGCATTGATTGTGAGGTCCCGCCGGGCCAAATCCTGCCGAATGTCGGGCACAAACCGCACGGCATCCGGGTGTCGGCCATCGTGGTATTCCCCATCCAGGCGGTAGGTCGTAATCTCATAGGGAACACCGCCCACAATGACGGCAACCGTACCGTGCTTTTCGCCCGTCAGAATCTGGCGGCAGGAGGAAAAGACGCGGCGGATTTCCTCCGGGCGGGCGGAGGTGCAGATATCCCAGTCGCCCGGGGTTCGTCCCATCAGGCTGTCCCGCACGCAGCCGCCCACCACATAGGCGGTGAAGCCCGCGCGGCGCAGTCCTCCGAGCAGGCGGGATACCACAGCGGGCAGCGGTATTCTTACATTGGGGTCGCGCACGGGTCATCACCTCCGTTTCAGTCTCTATGCAAAATCAGTTATACTGCCACTGCTGCGCCAAATCCACCCGACAGGCCACGCAGTCCCCCTCCTCACGCAGAGAGGCCACTTTGGCATCCGCCGCAGCCTCGTCCGGCATCCAGGTCACAAGGAAGAAATTTTCTGCGGGAACGCCGTAATAGACCCAGGCGCCGTCCGCGCGGACAAGGTCGGTCAGATGATCCAGTTCCTCGCCGTCCGTCAGGCCCTGGCCTTCCTCGGCATAAATCATCTCCGGCTGAATCTGAATGGATACAATGACATTGATGCTGCTCGTGATGTAGGTATCACGGTCCACTTCCTTTGCGCCGCTTTCCCACGCGGTGGCAAAAGCCTTGATAAGAAGTTCGCGGACTTCCAGCATTTTATCTCCCAACTGATACATGGTTTTTCCTGCCTTTCACTAAACTGATACCAGTATACCACGAATCCGGTCAATGTGCTATAAAACAGAGCAGAAAGATAAAAAAATGACCGTCCCGGCCCGGCAAGGTGCCGGCGGACGGTCAAAGGGGGTTCCGAATCAGTTGAACTTAAAAATTTTCTGTGCGACATGGTAGCCCCAGAGGGTCAGCTTATGTCCCACCTTGCCGGGCAGATTGCAGGCACCGGCGACAGAATGACAGCATTTTTTGTAAACGCGCTCATCGTGTTTTTTGAGGTATTCCCAGAGTTCGGCCTTTTTGGCAAATGCCTCGTCACTGCCATCCATCGTGAGGAACACACTGGAGATTGTCATCATCATTGAGAGATAGCTGAGCATATAGGCTTTGAGCTTTTTCTGGTTTTCGGGCAGCGCATAGAGGTCTACGGCATCAATCATAATTTTTGTGATGCGCACCTGCTGATCCACACGCTTGACCATGACGGCCTCGTTGACGCTTTGATCCTCACGGCCGATGAAATAGCGGTACAAATCAATATTCATATAGTACAGCCGTTCGCAGCAGGGCAGCGGCTGGTAGACAAAGATGTTGTCCACATAGAAAGTGTGCTTGGGCAGTTCGAGGCCGCTCTTGCGCAGCACCTCAGTGCGGTAGATGACCGTGTGCATCAGAATATTCTGGCTCGGCGGGAACTTGCCAATCTCATCCCAGCCAAAGACCCGATCCTGCGGCAGAATACCTTTGTAGCCAACCGTGTGGTGGGTGTTGTCGAGAACGTGCTCATAGACATAGTTGCACATGAGCAGATCGACCGGCTTGTCCATCTTGGCAAACTCCCGCAGCGCAGTCATCACTTTCTGCAGTGCATCGCCGTCCAGCCAGTCATCAGAGTCCACGACCTTGAAATACATACCGGACGCATTGCGCACGCCCTGGTTGACGCCCTCACCATGGCCGCCGTTTTCCTGATGGATAACCCGCACGATGGTGGGATATTTTTCGGCGTAGGAATCGGCAATCTTGCCGGTTTCATCGGTCGAGCCGTCATCCACCAGAATGATCTCCGCTTCCTCCCCGGCAGGGAGAAGCGTTTCAATGCAGTGGCTCATATAGGCAGCAGAGTTGTAGCAGGGTACGGTAAATGTAATCAGTTTCATATATTGTCCTCAATTCTTTTTTGCGTTTTCCCCTTTTTCCCAGGTCAGCCAGTCCTGCCAGCTTCTGCAGGCCAGGTCTGAAGCCGCCTGCACCCGGGGCCAGCAGCCATCAAGCGATGCGTCATAGATGCCAACCGTGCAGAAACCTGCCGCACGGGCTGTTTCAAGTGCCGTAGGGGAATCCTCAAAAATCGTAATGTCCTTTGCCTGCGGATTGCCGAAACGGCGCTGCGCTTCCAGGTAGACATCGGGCTTTTCCTTGCCTTCAGGGTTTTCGCAGGAAATCGTGAATTCAAAATTGTCAAGAATACCGTGTGCGCCGAGCGCCGCATCAACGAGCGGTTTCTCGGTTCCGGACGCCACGCAGAGCCGCACACCCCGCGCGCGCAGAGCAGCAATCACCTCACGCACACCGGGCTTGACGGAGGATTCCTGCGCATAACCGGCGCGGGCCTCCGTGCGGATGAGTTCCGCGCACTGCGCTGTGGTCAGCGGCACACCGAGCCGCTCCACAAACAAAGCCGCCGTACCGTCGATGGTCAGCGTCATATTTTCGAGCCGCTGGGACGGCGTGATGGAGACGCCGAACCGGTCAAGCACCCGGTCAGTGACGTGTTCCCACATTCCGGAGGAATCCAAAAGCGTGCCGTCCATATCAAAAATCACGAAGGGCGTCAGTCTCATTTTTATTTCTCCCTATACAAGGATACGAAAATAGAATACAGGATTTTGCAGAAAAAAACAACCCCTTTCGGTCTTTTGCGGCCGAAAGGGGTTGTGCCGTGCGGGGACGTGTGCCTGCTTTTGGGGGTACAGCGAACGTCCGCCGCCCCTCCCCCGCAGGACATTTACCATGTCCTGTTTTGATGCGGAGGAGTGCGGACTTTCAGTTAGAATTCATCCCGATTGAAATCGTGGACGCCCGACGGGATCACGTCGTTGTAAACATCTTCAGACAGTCCATAGTTCTGTTCTTTTACGAAAATGCCGCGCATCCACTTTGCGATCGTATGCAGGTTCAACATGGCAACCCCATCTCCTTTCTGCTTTCATTATATCCGCAGAGAGAAAAGATTGCAAGCTGCATATTGTACAATCTTACAAAAGTTTTTTGTTTATTTTCCACCATTTCGTCATAGTGTACATAGTCCATTCACGTTTGTGCGCGTCACGCGGACATTTCTGCTCGATAGTCCTCCCACGCCTCCTGCATGGTATCTGCGGAGAACAAGAACTCGCCCGCAGCGGAAAAGACTTCAATGTGTCCGGAAACATACTTGAACTGAGCGGTCATAAGAACCCCTGCCTTTCCTTTGGTGTATCTGTATCATACCGAAAGTCAAGGGTATTAAACAGGACTTTTGTTCTTATCCCGGAAAGTTCAGGTCCATTATTAAGGACTCATTCAAGACATTTCTGAACGCTGACGCTCATATTTTCACGGTTCTTTTCTGCGGCAAAGTGCGCTGAAGAGCGTCCATAACAGCCATCAGCCAAAAACTGAGCACAAACCAGAGTGCCGTATACTTTGGGCAGATCAGTCCCGCCACATTCCCCCATTCCCCGCTGTAATCCCACACCTTTTGATGCAGTACCCTATTGCAAATCAGTCCAACCGCCAATTCTACGGCGGAAACGCTCACTGCGCCAAGAGCCGCGCGCGCCGCAAGCGGCAGCGGCACGCGATCCAGTTCATCCAATGCACACAGGCACAGCCCGCCTGCAAAAAACATCGTCCAGTGGGTTGTCCCCCGCCAGGCAATCTCGAGTGCCAGATAAGCAGTCCCGCCTAAGGGGAACATGGCAAGCAATTCTTCCGTTTTTACCCTGTCTCTTTTTCGTCTCATACAAAAACCTCCTGCACAGAAGTAAGATACCCTTAGTCTGTGCAGGAGGCGTTCTTTGTAACCGTTTTGTAAGATTTTATTTGGAGAGCTGCTTGAGCAGGTCGCTGCGGGTCTGCCAAAGTTTGGAACTCAGGTCAACGTAATAGCGGTGCGGGTTTTCAAAGCGCTTGACCTCGTCCCAGAGCGTGCCGACCTGCGCTTTGCAGAACTTCCTGATGTCGTCAAGGCAGGGGCTTGTGTAAACGCGTTTGCCGTTCACATAGATTGGCGTGGACAGGCACCGTGCGGTGCAGTTGACGTAGGTACATTCTTTCCAGGTCTCAATGGGGTCAAAGAGCGTGATGCCGTGCTGGGTATCCACTTCCTCATCCGCCATTGTAATGAGATCCGCCTGTGCTTTGCCGTCCTCATCGTAGATACGCCAGACTTTTTTCAGGCAGGGCGTTGTCATCTTCTCCACCGACTCGGAAAGCTTCATCTTGGGCGTGTAGCTGCCGTCCGCCTCTTTGACGGCGGCCAGCTTGTAGACGCCGCCGAAAACAGGGTCAGACTTGGCGGTAATCATGTTTTCACCGATACCGAAGCTGTCCACCCGCGCGCCCTGAAGAATCAAGTCGCGGACAATGTACTCATCGAGTGAGTTGGAAGCGCAGATGGTGCAGTCGGGATAGCCTGCATCATCAAGCATTTTGCGGGCTTTTTTGGAGAGATAGGCAATATCGCCGGAGTCGATGCGGATGCCTTTGGGGCGCTTGCCCATCGGTTTGAGGACTTCATCAAAGACGCGGATTGCATCAGGAACACCGTGCTTGAGGACGTTGTAGGTGTCCACGAGCAGAACGCAGTTGTCAGGATACAGCTCGGCGTATTTTTTGAAAGCATCATACTCGCTGGGGAACATCTGAACCCAGGAGTGTGCCATCGTGCCGGAGGCCGGGATACCGAAATCCCTTGCTGCCATCACGCAGGACGTGGAGCCGCAGCCGCCGATGTAGGAAGCACGGGCGCCAAAGTACGCAGCATCATAGCCTTGTGCGCGGCGGGCGCCAAACTCCATGACCGGGCGGCCGGCTGCGGCGCGGCAGATGCGGTTGGCCTTGGTTGCAATCAGGCACTGATGGTTAAAGGTGACGAGAAGCAGAGTTTCAAGAAGCTGACACTCAATAGCCGGGCCTTCCACCGTCACGATCGGTTCCTGGGGGAAGATCGGCATACCTTCCTCGATTGCCCAGATATTGCAATGGAGTTCAAAATTTTTAAGGTAATCGAGAAACGCCTCGTTGAACGCACCGGTCGAACGCAGGTATTCGATATCCTCATCGGTAAATTTCAGGTTGTCCACCGCATTGATAAACTGTTCAAGACCGGCCATGATGGCATAACCGCCGCCATCCGGTACCCGGCGGAAGAACATATCAAAGACAGATACTTTGTCCTTGTAGCCTTCATCGAGGTATCCGGCAGACATTGTCAGTTCATAGAAATCGGTCATCGTGGTCAGGTTGCGTTTGACATCCAGCATAGTAAACAGTTACCCCCTTGCAGGCTCCTTTGAGAAGCCCAGGATTATATTTATTTTAATCCGCCCGCGGCGGACTGGGGAACAAAATCAGTGCTTGCGGTGATTGCTGTCTCCTGCGCGGCTGATGGTGAGCAGCATTGCCACCACCCACAGGAAAATACAAATTCCCGCGGCAATCATTGTGAGAATGACAACGACCTTGAAGTAGGTGCTTGAGAAAAACTCCCCAACGCGGGACAGCGTGTAGAGGACCTGGTTGCGTTCAACCGTGCTGCCTGCAAGCAGATCCACTGTACCAATGTGCTGTCCTTCAATCGTGAGGGTGACGGTTCCCACCACGTCTCCCTGTTCAATCGGTGCCGTGAGGCGCTCCGGGACATGGAAGGTTTTTTCGGTCAGATCGGCACCGCCTTCCCGCGGGAGAAGCGTCTGCATATCGCTGGCGGGGTAAATCATGACGGTGTCGGTCTGTGTTGAATAGGCAATGGGAAGTTCGGTGATTGGCTGGGTGGTATCGAGCGCCGGGGCCACCGTGTAGGCCGAGAAAGCCCAGTCCATCAGGGTCGCCGTTTCGGTCAGTGCGGGGCGCGGGTCTTCATCCGTTTTGGGGGAATGGAGGACAACGCTTATATAGGTTTCTCCGTCCTGGGTATGCCAGCCGGCAAAGTTCATCCAGTTTTCAAGGCTTCCCGTCTTGCCGCCCTGCGTATAGGAGCGGTAGTAGCCGGTATTGGTGATCATCTTGTTGGTGCTCAAAATGGTATAGGGCTGCTCGTGGGAGGCCGCAGCGGGCATCTGATAGCTCGAGGAACCGGCCGCCTGCACAAACGCATCGTAGCCCATAGCCACGCGGAGCAGCAGGTAGGCATCCCGTGCGGTGGTCTGATTACCGGGGTCAAGGCCGCAGGGGTCGGTAAAAACGGTCCCGGTGCATCCGATGCGGGCCGCCTCGTCATTCATCATGGCGATAAAATTTTCCATGCTGCCGCCGCCTAAGTAATCCGCGACAATATACGCCGCCTCATTGGCGGAAGGCAGTTCCATGGCATAGAGCAGGCTGCGCAGCGTGTGTGTCTCGCCGCGGCGGATGTCAGCCGTAGAGGCATCCCGGGTCTGTTCCCAAATCAGGTCATAAATATAGGAGGGTGCCGTCAGGGTCACGGTATCCAGCTGATCCTGGTAGTTTTCAAGCAGCAGAATCATCGTCATCAGCTTGGTCAGGCTTGCGGCGGTCATGGACGTTTCACTGTTTTTCTCATAGACCACCAGCCCGGTATCCAGATTGACAACATAGGCTGCTTCAGCGGATATTTCAGGGGCTGGTGAAGCTTGTTCCGCTGCGGTGGGCAGAGCCAGTGCCGCAATCAGAAGAATGGCCAGAAGGGCCGGGAAAATTCGTTTCATGGCTTGTCCTTTACAAAAAGGGAGTCCCGTCTGCGAATGGCAGGACGGTTCTTTGCAAAAAGCGCGGTACCGAAACGGCAGCCACGCACTTTCCCTATGGGATTACTTTAGTATAGCAAATTCTTCCCTGCTTTGAAAGAGGAAAATCAAATTCTTCACCGAATCGAAATCTTTCTTTGTTCGGTCAGGTCAGTTCATGGCCCCCGCCGTGGAGAACAGGCGTTCCACCTCATCCGAGAGCGCCTTGTGTTCCGGAAAGCTCAGGGTCGGGTCCTGTTCGAGCAGTGCCTTTGCCTCCGCCTGTGCCACCGTGAGGGTACGGGTGTCCTGCACAAGGTCGGCAATGCGCAAAGTCGGCAGGCCGTGCTGTGCTTCCCCGAAAAAGTCACCGGGTCCGCGCGTCTCAAGGTCATATTTGGCCACGGCAAATCCGTCTGACGTTCGGCAGAGGAAGTTCAAGCGGCTGCGGACATTCTCGCTCTCATTGTCCGAGACAAGGATACAGCAGGATTCCGCCGCGCCGCGTCCTACGCGTCCCCGCAGCTGATGGAGCGAGGACAGGCCGAAACGTTCAGCATTCTCAATGACCATGACCGTCGCATTGGGAACATCCACGCCCACTTCAATGACCGTTGTGCTCACAAGGACATCGAGTTCACCATTTTTGAAATGCTGCATAACCTCGTCTTTTTCCTTCGGCTTCATCTTGCCGTGGAGCAGACCGATGCGGCGGCCTGGCAGCATGGGGCAGACCGTTTCCTCGCAGTATTTTTTGACTGCCTTCATCCCGGCATCCATCTCGTTTTCCTCAATGGCGGGGCACACAATATAGACCTGATGGCCGGCGGCAATCTGCTTTTCCAGATAGCCGTACATATCGCGGCGCTTGCGGCCCGTAATGAACCAGGTCCGCACCGGTTTGCGCCCGGGGGGCAGCTCATCCAGCACCGAGATATCCAAGTCCCCGTACATCAGCAGTCCGAGTGTGCGCGGGATAGGCGTGGCACTCATGACCAGCAGATGCGGGTTGCGCGCCTTGCCTGCAAGCAGACCGCGCTGACGCACACCGAAGCGGTGCTGTTCGTCCACAATCGCAAGCCCCAGGTTGCGGAAAATCACCGAGTCGGTCAAAACCGCATGGGTTCCGACCACCAGCCCGGCGCGGCCATCCGCAATCGCGGCGAGCGCCACTTTCTTCTCTCCAGCTTTCATGCCGCCGACCAGCAGTGTGACATTGATGCCGAAAGGCTCCAGCAAATCCGCCAGGTTGGCGGCGTGCTGACGGGCAAGGATTTCGGTGGGAGCAAGCATGGCGCTCTGCCACCCGTTTTGAGCGGCAAACCAGATTGCGGCAGCCGCCACCAGCGTTTTGCCGCTGCCCACGTCCCCCTGCAGCAGCCGGTTCATCGGGGCATCGCCGGTGAGATCTGCCGTGATCTCCGCAGCTGCGCGGCGCTGGGCGCCGGTGGGTTCATAGGGCAGGCTGCGCCAGAACGGTGCAAGGTCAATCGGGCGCATCGGTGCGCCGGTCTGCTGCCGGCCGTGGCCGCGCAGGAGGAAAATTCCCAGCTGCAAAAGGTACAGTTCCTCAAAAATCAGCCGTCTGCGCGCCGCCGCGGCATCCGCTGCATCCCGGGGGCTGTGGATTGCCCGCACGGCCTGTGCTTTGGTGGGCATCCGGTACCGCGTCAGGAGTTCAGGAGGCAGCGGGTCCTCAAGCGCATCGGCACAGGGCAGCGCCGCCTGAACACAGCGCGCAATGCGCGAGGCCGGCAAGCCTTCCGTTGCACCGTAAACCGGCATCAGCGGCACGGCGGCCACCTGTTCCGCCGTGCGGATCACCGGGTGCAGAATTTCCCGATGGGTAAGGTTCCCCCCTACCCTGCCTTCAAAATAGTATTCCGTTCCGGGTTCGAGTTTTTGCGCGGCATAGGAGGCGTTAAACCAAGACAGCGTCAGCAGTCCGGTATCGTCTGCCGCCGTCACGCGGGTGAGAATGCGTCCGCCCTTGATGCGCCGGTCAGGTTCGCGCTGAAGCACCGTCGCCTTGACACAGCAGTCTGCATCGTAGGGCGCGGACGCCACCGTGTACGGTTTTGAGTAGTCCACATACCGCCTTGGGTAATGCAGCAGCAGGTCCCGGACTGTATAGATGCCGAGTTTGGAAAACTTTTTGGCGAAGGCGGGGCCAACGCCTTTGAGGTACTGTATATCGCTGTTCAGTTCCGGCATAGGTCCGCCTCCTTCCTGCGGTATAAATGACCAAAAAGGACGAACGTGCGAGACTCACAGGTTCGTCCTTTCTGCAATAGAAATCCCTTATTATTCCACGCTGATCATGTAATAGTAGACCGGCTGGCCGCCCTTGATATGGCTGACTTCCACGCTGGAGCCGCACTTGGACTGAACCAGTTCAGTGGTGCGCTCCGCTTCCTCATCGGAAACGTCTGCACCGGAGATGACCGTGATAAACTGGCTGTCCTTCTTTTTCATCGAACGGGCCAGACGGTAGGTCATTTTGGTGATGTCGGAGCCTGTGGCAACGATTTTGCCATTTTCAAGCGCCATAATCTCGCCCTTGCGGATGGGCTTGCCATCGAATTCACTGTCGCGCGCAGCGTAGGTGATGAGGCCGGTGGAGACCTTGCTTGCCGCCTCCATCATATTGACGGCGTTCTGTTCGGGATCCGTGTCCGGGTCAAAGTTCAGCATGGCAGTCATACCCTGCGGCACCGTGCGGGTGGGCAGCACGAGAACCTTGCGGTCAGCAAGTTTCTGGGCCTGTTCGGCAGCCATGATGATGTTCTTGTTGTTGGGCAGAACAAGGACCGTCTTGGCAGGTACGCTCTGAATCGCGGCAAGAATGTCCTCCGTTGCAGGGTTCATGGTCTGACCGCCCGAAACAATCGCGTCCACACCGAGATCCTCAAAGACCGAACGCAGTCCGTCACCGGCCGCCACAGCCACAAAGCCATAGTCACGGTCGGGGTCCACAGCGGCATAGACAAATTTTTCACCTGCGGCAGCCTTTTCTTCGGCTTCCGCCTGCTTCTCAAGGCCCTTTGCCTGCTTCTGGCGGGCAAGGAACTGCTCGTGCATATTCTCAATCTTGAAATCGGTGAGGTAGCCGTACTTGATGGCCTCGCTAAGCATCATGCCGGGGTCGGAGGTGTGCACATGGCAGTTTGCCACATCGTCATCCTCGATAACAACCACCGAGTCGCCGTTGGATTCAAGGAAGGCGCGCAGGCGGGTGACGCTGGCATTCTCATTTTTGTGGAGAAGGAACTGGGTGCAGTAGCCGTTCTTGATGTCCTCAACTTTCATGAGGTCATCGGCGAAGACGCCCTTGCCGGCAGCGCTGGAATCCAGCTTGGGCTTGGCAGCCACTTCGGCACTTGCGATCATCTCGCCGCCCTCAAAGACCTGACGCATACCTTCAAAGACCAGCATAATGCCCTGACCGCCTGCATCCACAACGCCGGCCTTTTTCAGGACGGGCAGCAGGTTGGGTGTATCCTCAAGCGCAGCCTGACCGGCGGTGCAGACTGCGGCCCACAGGGTGGGAACATCATCTGTTTCGCAGGCGCTGCCGGCCTCAGCTGCCAGACGGGTAACGGTGAGGATGGTGCCTTCGGTCGGCTTCATAACCGCCTTGTAAGCGGCTTCCACGCCCATCTGAAGTGCGCGGGCCAAATCAGAGGCCTCGGCATTTGTCTTGCCGGACAGCGCCTTGGAGAAGCCGCGGAACAGAAGGCTGGTGATAACGCCGGAGTTTCCGCGTGCACCGCGCAGCATGGCGGAAGCGGCCGCTTTGCTGGCCTCAGCCACCGTGCAGGAATCCGGCATAGCGCTCAGTTCCTTGACCGCAGCACCGATGGTCATGCTCATGTTGGTGCCGGTATCGCCGTCAGGAACCGGGAAAACATTCAGCTCATCCACGCGGGTGCGCTGGTTGGAAATATTGTTGGCGCCGGAAAGAATGGCGTCGCGCAGAATCTTACCTGTAATCATTAAAAAAAGCTCCTCATTTCTGTTTTCAATCGTCGATAATATCATCGACGAAAACGTCGATGCGGGCCACCTTCAGGCCGGTTGCGTGTTCCACTTCATCCTTGACGCGGTGGGTGATGCTTTGGGTGATGGACGAAATATTCAGCCCATACCCAACCTTAATGTGCAGCGTGATGACCAGCTGGCCGTCCTGCTGGCTGACCGTAACGCCCTGTTCAGGCAGAGAGCCGTTGCGCAGCGCCTCTTTCACAGTGCGGGACGCAGGGTTCTGGCCCATTGCGGCAATACCGTAGCAGTTTTTGGCAGCCTCGGCCACGAGACCGGAAAAGTAATCATTGGTGAGCGAAATATGTCCCAAAGGATTCACTTTTGTAATCATTGGCGATCCTCCTTGTTGGCAGCGCAAAATGCCATATTACAGTTTATGCGATTTTATTATACACCATTTTTCCCGCTTTGAACAGGCCTTTTTTCCAAAACAGAGTACAAAATTTGCCCTCTGATTTTTTACATCCGTTTTTACAATCCATTCACAAAGTTGCCACGAACAGCGCGTATACTAAAGATACAAAAGCAATCTGCAAGGTTGCTTCACCATACACAGGCACCCGCAAAGGAGTTTTCCGACATGAATTTGTTGTTTTTTCTGACACCGAAACAGGATGTTTTATTTATTTATGAGGATTTCACGCTGCGCCAGACGCTGGAAAAGTGGTCAAACCAGCGTTTTGCTACCATTCCCGTGCTGCGCCGGGACGGACAGTATCTGGGCACCATCACGGAAGGGGACATTCTCTGGGGCATCAAAAATCTGCACGGCCTCGACCTGGATGCCAGCGAGGATGTGCCAATCTCAAGTTTCCCCCGCCGCCGGGATTACAAGGCTGTTCCGGTAACCACCGATATGCAGGCACTGGTTCATGCCGCGATTGACCAGAACTTTGTGCCGGTCGTGGATGACCGCAATGTATTTATCGGCATTGTGCGCCGTACTTCCATCCTTCAGCAGGTCGCCCGCCAGTATGAGGAGCCCGTCCCTGCTGAGGCATCCTCCCGCCAGCACGCAGCGCTCTGACTCATTACCTAATAGTTTCTCTCCTCCATACCAAAATCATCCCCCGGTTGGCAGTCAAATGCCGGCCGGGGGATGATTTTATTGATTTTATTTTGCGTTTGCCACAGCTGCGCGTTTCTTTTTGCGGTGGGATACCACGGCAAAAATGCAGAGCAGCAGTGCCGCCGCAAGGCCGCCAATCAGCAGCGGAAGCGGGATTCCGGCGCTGGGCTGTTCCGCAAAGGTTGTCTCCCCTGCGTTAAGGTTAAAGACAAGGTAGCTGCCGTCCTCACCGGTCGGCACCTCCCGCCAGTTTCCGTCCGCACCAAGGACAAGAATCGTCGGGCTGTTCTTTGTCTCAGCAGGCAGATAATGTACCGTGTGCGGTTCCGTTCCGTCACCGGGCAGAGCAAGCTGCCAGGTTTCTGCGGCCCCATCCGGCCCATCCTCCATCAAAGTCAGGGTGACAGCGTCCTGCGGGCCGAAGTTTCCTTCGATAAGCACAACAGCGCGTCCATCCTCCCTGCGGTCAGTACTTTCCAGGACATTGCTCTGGCGGGTATAAACCGCCTTGACGGTCTGATCAAAACGGACCGCATCGCTCTCGTATTCCTCCCAGGCGCCGGTACAGCCGGACACCTGCGGAACCTCCGGCTCATTGGCTCGGTCAAACGCGGCATCATAGTCCAGCGTAAACGCTGCCACCGTCTCCTCATCCGTCACAAAACGAAGCGTGAACGTGCGGAATGTTTCCGGAAGGCCGTCATTTTCGGTTACAGTTTTCCAAGTCTCATAGTCAAGCGGTTCCGCCTGACCCGCATAGCTGATGCCGTCAATGCCGCCCATCTCACTGCCGAGGAAACAGTTTCCGCTGATTGTCTCGCTCTGCGAGGCAAGGTCATTTTCCCCGCTCTCGGTTCCGCCCAGAACCGCTCCGACCTTTTCGTTTCCATCCGTCAGGACCAGACTGCGGCAGTCCGTTACCGTCGCGCCGCTGCCTGCAATGCCGCCCACATAGTCGGCTCCTGACAGTTTTGCCTTGACGGCGCACTGACGGATGACCGCTTTGCTGCGGCCCGCGATGCCGCCCACATAGTCGGCGCTCTCACTATCCATATCCGCATAGCTGGTGCACGCAAGCACTGTGCCCATATCCATCAGGCCTACAATGCCGCCCATGCACTGCTTCTTTGCCGTCACTTCGCCGTTGTTGATGCAGTCACGCACCACAACACGTCTTTTGTAGGTAAAGTTGAGGGAATCGCTGCCTTTGACCTGAATATCGTCCTCGGGATCAAGATCATTTTCACGAGCCATCGCGCCGGTAATGCCGCCCGCATTGATGTCCGCCTGAACACTGCCCTCATTGATGCAGTTGAAGACTTTGCCTTCCGTGTCACCCTCGGTGTCCTCATCGGAAATATCCTCAAACACATCATCCTGCGAATCCTGTGACGCGCCAACAAGCGTGTTGGCGATTTTATTAAGCTGTTTGGTGATGTCCTGAATATCCTGAATCAGTGCCTGTGTGTAACTTCCTGAACTGCTGTTGAGACTGCCCACACTGTCAACAATCGAAGCCATGCTTCCGTTAAGGCTATTGCGGGCCGCAGAGATGGCATCCCGGTTGGTCAGTTCCACGCTGGGGACTTCAATGGTCAGCTGGCTGTCAATCTGTCCGTTGGCGTTGTGCTGTGCATCACCGGAAATTTCAAACTCGCCCTCGGCACTCTGGTTGGCCTCGTAGTCGGTGCGCAGAGCAGGCAGACTGCGTTTCGGGCGCTGCTGAGCTTCACCGGCGCGGGAGACATCAGTTCCGGCATCTGCGCCGGCTTCTTCTGTGGGAGTCACTGTTTCCTCTGCACCGGATTGCTCAGCCGGTTCCGGCTCGGGAGTCGGTTCTTCGGCAGGCTCCTGTGTCTGCGCAGGTTCCTGTGTCTCAGTAGGTTCCGTCGTTTGCTCTGGCTGCTCTGTTTCCTCCGGCTTCGGGGTGGGCAGAGGAATCAGAGGCTTGCCGGGCACAAGGCCCGTCTCAAGGGATGCATCCTGGCTGCTTTCCGCTTCCCCGCTGCCGGAGATGCTTCCCGAGCTCCCGCTTGCGCCGGTGAGTTGGGTCAGATCCGTAATGGTGACGGTGGAGGTGCCCTCTGTAATTCCGTTTGCGGCGTTGGTAATCAGGGTATCCACTGCCTTGCGGGCTTCATCCACCCGATTTTTGAGGTCGTTGATTTGGCTGGTCACTTCGCTGGAGCAGGCAGCCGCATCGCTGCAGGTGCGGTCCACCAGCGTTTGGAGGGTATCAAGCTGACCATCCAGAATCTGAAGGGTATCCGGCGTATATTGCAAAATGCTGGACGGCTCCATCTGCCCCACAATACCGCCCGCTTCCTTGCGGGCATGGACGGTTCCGTAGTTGACGCAGCCCTCAATATAGCCCGTCTGGCTGCCGGCGATGCCGCCCACATTGTACCCAATGTGCTGATACCCCACCGCGCCGCGGTTGACGCAGGCGCGGATAACACCGGCGGAAGCACCGGCGATACCGCCGATGTCCGTTGTGTCACTGGCATTCTCTGTGTTCAGCAGATCATCCAGCGTGAGATCGCCGAGGTCAACCTCATTCTGGCTGACCGTTGTATTGATGGTGCTGTCATTGGTGCAGTTAGTAATCACACCATCGTTTTGACCGGCAACGCCGCCGACAAAATGATTGCCGTAGATGCTGCCGTTCGATGCGCAGCCTGTAATCACGCCGGTCACGGTATTGTCCCCGGCAAAGCCTCCCACGCGGGTGCTGCCCGATACGATTCCACGGAATGTGCAGTTTTCGATTGTTCCTGCGTTTATCCCGGCAAAACCGCCTGCATCGGCGCGGGTTCCCGCAGGTGAAATCTGCCCGCTGAGGGTGAGATTGCGCACCACAGCCCCTTCCTGGATGTAGCGGAAAAAGCCCTGTACGCTTCCGTCCTGTTCGAGTTTGATATTCTGAATCGTATGTCCCTGGCCCTCAAATGTACCTCCGAAGGTAGGGATTCCGGAAAAGCTACTTGTGCGAAGGTCGATGTCACAGTCCAGCACCACGATACGGCCGCGGCTCCAGCTGTCCAGCCGGCAGTTTTCCGCCAGCTGTTCCAGATCCTCCGCGTCGGATATGTGGATGGTCGGCACAAGGTCCTCCTCCCCTTCCGCCAGTGCCGTGAGCGGCAGCATAGCAAAGAGCAGGCTCAGGCCGAGAAATGCCGGGAGGATTTTACGGATGATTTTTTTCATTGCTGGGTTTCCTCCCTCTTGTTTGTTTCCTGTGTTTTGGATGACGGCTGCGGTTCCGGGCCATCCGGCGCGGGCTGCGTGTCAGGCAGGTAGTAGTCCTGTTCTTCCACGGTCACCGCTGTGCCGTTGCTGACCGCCGCATTGATTGTGCCGCGCAGTGTACCGTTGATTTCGGCATCCACCACGCCGCTCACATAGCCGCGGACCCGGCCGTTGACGCGGACGGTTCCGGTGGCCGAGTGATTGTATGCGGTCAGGTCCAGGCCGCGCATCTCAAAGCTCGTGCGCTCAACGATGGAATCGCCCACAAGCAGGATCTGCGGCAGGACCGCCAGAACCAGCACAATGGAGATGATTGTGCCGCGGCCCAGACAGGTACCGACCGCCGCGATAACAGCGTTGGAACTCATCATGCCAATCAGGGTGCCTGCCGCCGCCAGCATGGCGCCGGAGGTCAGGATTGTGGGGAACGCCTCATTGAGGGCGGTAATCATGGCCTCTTTGATGGGCATCCGCTTTTTCAAATCATTGTAGTGGCTGGAAATAACAATTGCATAGTCAATATTGGCGCCCATCTGGATGGCGTTGACAACGAGGTAGCCAAGGAAATACAGCGGTTCGCCCTGGATATACGGCACAGAGAAGTTGATCCAGATACTTCCCTGAATGACAAGAATCAGGAGAACCGGCAGACCGGCGGACTTAAAGGTGAACAGCAGAATGATAATGACAAAGAGCGCGGACAAAACACTGATGACCACGTTATCCTGCTCAAAAGATGCTGCCAGGTCCTTGGCACTGGTGGAATTACCCACCACATAGTAATCGCCGTCATAATGCCGGGCAAGAATGGTATGGATTTGGTCAAGGAAAGCCATGGTTTCATCGCTCTCCTCGGGCAGGTTCAGGTAAACAACCAGGCGGCTGTACCGGTCGTTCTGAAGCTGTGCCTGCGCCTTATCAAGCTGTGCAAACAGTTCGTCAATCTGTTCCTGCTGGTCACCCTCCAGCGTGATGTTCCCGTTCTGCATTTCCTGCTTGACGTACATAAACATATCAAACAGCGGAACTTTGTATTCGGACAGGCCATTGAGGAGTTCACCGTACTGATCCTGGTTCACCGCATACGCCCCATACAGTGCCTTTGCGACCTCATAATCGACGCCAACCAGTTCGGAGAGCTGTCGCGGCGTCAGGGCATCGGCCAGCATATAGCCGTCCATTGCCTCAATATTGGCAAGGCCCATTGTGGACTTGACTTCGGGGCAGGCGTCCAGTTCCTCGAGGACTTCACGCTCGGCGTTATAGTCACCCGACGGGACAATGACCGCCACCATGTTGGAGTTTCCGAAAGTTTTCTTGATGGTCTGGTGTGCAATCTGTGTCTCGTTCTGCTTGGCCGTAGTCAGATCATTAAAGCTGTAGCAGTACGGGCATTTGCTGGAAAATACCGCGGCAACCACAACCACCGCGACAAAAATAGGCGGTACGACATACCGTGTTTTTACATCGAATTTGCCGAGCGCGGTGATTTTGGGAACAAGATTTCTGTGCTTGGTCTCGTCAATTTTCTTGCTGAACACCATCAGCAGTCCGGGCATCAGCGTGAACACGGACAGCAGGCTGAAAAAGATTGCCTTGATCAGGACTACCGCCATATCGCGGCCGATGCCGAACTTCATGAAAGACAGGGCGGCCAGGCCGCAAATTGTTGTGAGGGAGGAGGAACTGATTTCCGGAATGGCCTTTGCAAGTGCTGCAATGCAGGCTTCCCGCGCGCCTTTTGTTTCATGTTCATCGCTGAAACGGTGACAGAGGATAATCGCATAGTCGATGGCCAGTGCAAGCTGAAGCACAACCGTGACGGAGTTAGAAATAAAGGAAATTTTACCGCACAGGAAATTGGTTCCCATGTTGAGAACAGCCGCCACGATAAACGTGACGAGAAGGACCGGAACCTCGGCATACGAGCGGGACGTAAGGGTCAAAACCACCACGATAATGACCGCAGCGACCGCCAGAATCCCACCCATCTCACTGGCCAGTTCCGCGGAGGCATCCTGCCCCACCTCACTGTCTATATAGCTGTCATAGCCGGAGAGAAGCGACTCGATTTCATGCCGGGCATCGATGCTCACCGTGTCAGTCGCCGTTCCGTCAAATCCAACCGTGTAGAGTGCGGAAGCGTTTTTATAATGGTCCTCGGTGTCATCAAATTCCACCGAGTCCACGCCTTCGATTTCCTCAATCTGTTCACGGAGTTCTTCCGCCGTGTCGTAGGTGATGTTGGAAACCATCACTCGCGCGGAACCGAGTGTGACGAAATTATCGTTCATCACGGTCAGGCCCTGCCGCGTCTCGGTATCATCGGGCAGATAGGTGGTAAGGTCATTTTCCACCTCGACCCAGCCCATCGCAAACACACTGAATATCAGAGCAAAAATATAGAGCAGGAAGAAAAGGCTGCGCTTATCCACAATAAACGTGGCAACCTTTTCCATTCCGTTCGGCTGGTTTTTCTTTTCCTTCATTGCCGGGTTATCCTCCTTGTCAATTTCGTATTCCATTATAGCGAATTGGCCCTTCCAATTCCATAGCCAAATTATGAACAGCTGTATAAAAATGTACAGTTGTTCACGATTTCAGCATTCCGGCAAATCAAATCTCTCAAAAGCGGAATATTTTTGTGGATTATTCATGCAGTGTTTTGGAAGAAAAAAGGAGCGTTCCGCACAAATGCGGAACGCTCCGAAAGTATCAGAAAAAGGGAAATTACTTCAGCTCGATCTTGGCGCCGACGTCTTCCAGCTTCTTCTTCATATCCTCAGCGTCAGCCTTGGAAGCCTGCTCCTTCAGCTTAGCGTTGGGAGTCTCAACGAGCTTCTTAGCGTCCATCAGGGAAGCGCCGGTCAGCTCCTTGACAGCCTTGATGACCTGCATCTTGTTGGCGCCGACATCAGCCAGGATGACGTCGAACTCGGTCTTCTCCTCCTCAGCGGGAGCAGCAGCAGCGGCAGCAGCGGGAGCAGCAGCGGCAACAGCGGAAACGCCGAACTCCTCGCAGATGGTATCAACGAGCTCTTTCAGCTCAAGAACAGTCATAGTCTTGACAGACTCGACAATGGCAGTGATCTTTTCAGAAGCCATGGTAGTTACCTCCATAAATTTTGTATGTGTCGCGGCGGTTTTAAGAGGTTACGCCGCATTCCTCATGCTGCACAAATCAGGCAGCGGGGGTCTCTTCCTGCTTGTCGACGATTCCCTGAATCGCAACAGCCAGACCGCCGATAATCCCGTTGAGGGAGCCGGCCAGCATGGAAAGCAGGCCTTCGCGGTTCGGCATGGTAGACAGGCTCTTGACGCCATTGGCATCCAGCACCTGGCCATCGCAGAAGCCGCCCTTGACGGCGAAGCGCTTAGTCTTGTCAGCGTCAGCGACTTTGCAGAGGATGCGAGCGGCAGCAGCCGGGTCCTCAGCAGACAGAGCAATCGCGGTATCGCCCTTAAAGCACTCGGCGAGAGCCTCATAGGGGGTGCCAACGACAGCGCGGCGCAGCATGGTGTTCTTGACAACCATGTATTCAACACCGGCCTCGCGCATCTCCTTACGCATCTTGGTATCGGCGGCAACGCTGATGCCGTTGTAGGAAACGACAACACCGGCCAGAGAACCAGAGATTTTCGCGTTCAGTTCTGCAACCTGAGCCTTCTTGGAATCCAGAATCTTTGCACTGGGCATTTCTTTTTCACCTCATTCCGCTTGTAAGTTAGAAACAGGCAAGCGGCTTTTTCATAGGAAAAAGCCCCTGACCCGTTGCCGGGAAAGGGGCTTTGAAGCAAATTCAAAACGCACGTTTCTCGGCAGGTGGGTTTAACCCGTTAGGCCCTTGCGGGCGCCTGCTGTCTTAAAAACAGCTTAGTTAGTATAGCACGCAAACGTGCGTTTGTCAAGAGTTAATTTGCTCAGACACCGTACTTATTGGTGGCAACGCGGATGCCAGGGCCCATGGTGGTGGCCACAGTTGCGCTCTTGAAGTACTGGCCCTTAGCAGCGGCGGGCTTTGCCTTCGCGATGGCTTCCAGGACGGTGTCCAGGTTGACCATCAGCTTCTCAGCGCCGAAGGAAGCCTTGCCAACGGGCACATGGATGATGTTCTGCTTGTCGAGACGGTACTCGATCTTACCGGCCTTTGCCTCGGTGACGGCCTTGCCGACATCGGGGGTAACAGTACCGGCCTTGGGGTTGGGCATCAGGCCACGGGGTCCGAGGATTTTACCGAGGCGGCCAACGCGGCCCATCATGTCAGGAGTGGTGACCAGGACATCGAAATCGAGGTAACCGCCCAGAATCTTGGCGATCAGATCGTCATCGCCAACTTCCTGAGCGCCGGCAGCCTCAGCGGCCTTGGCGGCATCGCCCTTGCAGATTGCGACAACGCGAACATTCTTGCCGGTGCCGTTGGGCAGAACAACAGCGCCGCGGACCTGCTGGTCAGCATGGCGGCTGTCAACGCCCAGACGGACGTGCAGCTCGACGGTCTCATCGAACTTGGCCTTAGCGGTCTTGCAGCAGAGCTCCAGGGCTTCCTGAGGCTCGTAGGTCTTGGTACGGTCGACCAGCTTGGCGCTGTCGACATAATGTTTCCCGTGATTCATTCTTTATTCCTCCATTGTGGTAGTTATCGGATTTATCCTCCCACTGAAAAGGGGCTTATCAGCCCTCAACGGTGACGCCCATGCTGCGGGCAGTGCCCTTAATCATGCTGACAGCAGCTTCCAGAGAAGCAGCGTTCAGGTCAGGCATCTTGGTCTTGGCAATCTCCTCGGCCTGAGCCAGAGTGATGGAGCCAACCTTGTTCTTGTTGGGCGCGCCGGAGGCGGTGTCGATACCGGCAGCCTTCTTGATGAGGACGGGAGCCGGCGGGGTCTTGGTGATAAAGCTGAAAGAACGGTCCGCATAAACGGTGATGACGACGGGGATGATCATGCCCATCTGGCCCTTGGTACGTTCATTGAACTCCTTGGTGAAAGCCATGATGTTGACGCCCTTCTGACCCAGAGCAGGGCCAACAGGGGGAGCCGGAGTCGCCTTGCCGGCGGGGATTTGCAGCTTGATGTAGCCAGTGATTTTCTGTGCCATGATATTTGCACCTCCAAAATTTGTGGTGAGTTGCGGCCTGCGGCGCAGGCCTCCCACGAGTGTGCGAACCCCGCACACTCTATAAAAACCGCTGAAGCGCGGCTCTTACCGGAAATCGTCTGCGTGATGAATCACAGCAGCTTGACCTCATGCAGAGCAAGCTCTGCCGGGATCTCGCGGCCAAACATATTGATCCGCACACGCACTTTGCGCTCGTCGAGATTGATCTCCTCCACGGTGGCCACGGAGCCTTCCATGGGGCCGGAAGTGATCTCAACGCTGTCGCCCACTGCGTACTCGACCTCAGGCGCGGCAACGCCATTATCGACACCCAGTTTGGCGACTTCCTCCTCCGAGAGGGGCTCCGGCTTGGAAGCCGGGCCGACAAAGCCAGTGCAGCCGCGGGTATTGCGGACAATGTACCAGGTATTGTCGTTCATGACCATTTTGACAAAGACATCGCCCGGGTAAATCTTACGCTGGACTTCCTTCTCGCCGGTCTTGTTGCCGGACTTGTCAAACTGATCCTCAAGAACAGTCTCGGTGGGGACTTTGACATCGCAGATGAGGTCCTGGATGTGACGGTTTTCCACCATCGTCATCAGGTCCGTTGCGACTTTGTTTTCATAGCCGGAATAGGTATGCACTACATACCAGTATGCTTGTTCAGCCATTGTTGCCTCCGCTCAAAAGCCGGTTCACGCGCCAATCAGCAGCTGGATGATCCCGCCGAAGGCGAGGTCAATCAGGATGAGGGATACCGCCGCGATCGCAACCACCACGAGCACCGTGATGGTGTTGGTCCGAATATCCTTCTTGCTGGGCCACACAACCTTTTTCAGCTCGCTCTTCGTATCACGGAAATACTTAATGATGCGGCCGAAGAAGTTTTTGACCTTGGTGGTGAAGGGAACTTTCTTTTTGCCGTTGTCAGCCTTTTTGGCCTTTTTCTCGGTCTTGGCTTCCTCAGGCTTGGCGGCAGCGTTATTAACCGCTTTCTTATCTGCCATCTTAAAAGCTCCTTAAACTCACTTGGTTTCGCGGTGAACAGTATGCTTCTTGCAGAAACGGCAATACTTCTTCATCTCAAGGCGATCAGGGTTGTTCTTCTTGTTCTTTTCCTTGTTGTAGTTGCGCTGCTTGCACTCCGTGCAGGCCAGGGTGATCTTGACAGTCATTGTTCGGCACCTCCAATTAACGGTTTATTAAGCCTCCCTCGTTGCACAGCGGTTTGCCGACTGCTGCGCCTGCGGGCCCGTCCCTAAAAATGGGCACAAAAAAATAAACCCGCAAAAGAGGTACTATCATAATAGCATACCCGCCCCCGTGCGTCAAGAGGGCGGGCAATAAAATTTCACAGGATACAGCGCGGCTTTTTTCTTATATATAATTATAATAAGGAAAAGCAGCCCGGGCATCATTCCCCTTCAAGAGGCACATCAATCTCCTGCGAGAGCGCAAACGAGTAAATGGTCAATTTTGTGACGGGGACCCGGAACCGCATGGCAAAGGCATAGCGGTAAAGACGCAGCTGGGCGCCGTACTCCTGAACGTAATAATTCGGATTTTTACTTTGATCGGTTTTATAATCAAGAATCTCAGCGTGATCATCAAATACCAGGACAAGGTCAGCAATTCCCTGAACCAGCACCTGTGCCTGTGCCGCCGGGCCGGACGCCCCCGCAAGGGCAGGCACCGCACGGCAGGCCGGCAGAGACGTGATAAACGGTGTTTCCCGCAGCACCTCATCGGCCTGGGAAATGCGCCGCCATACAGCGCTTTCAAAAAACGGACGCACAACGTCCAGATCCAGTGCCTGTGCCAACGCCGGGTCGAGCAGCTTGAGCCGGATTTGACGCGCCTTTTCCTCTTCCAAATCAACCGTCTTTTCATCGAACGGCACACTCTGCAAAAAGGCGTGGATTGCCGTGCCGCGCTCCGCTCCGGTGAGGCCGGATTTTTGCAGGAAAGCCGGACGCTGGGCTACAGCCTGTGCCGCCGCATGGGTCACGGCGCTGACACTGACCTTGACGGGTACTTCCCGCAGTGCTTCCCCGGGGCTGTGCCAGTCAAAGCGTTCAAGAACCGCCTGTTCAAATTCCTCGTCCGGTTCGGCTGCGGCAGTCGGTTCCGCCGGTTCCAGTTCCTCGGGCGGTTCAACAAGGCGGATGGTGAGCGGCGCATCAGTTTTGACATGGTGCGGAAGAAGTTCGCTGTACTGCCAGAGTTCATCGCTGTCCGGGTGAAGCAGCGCCGCCGTGAGCAGCCAGAAAGACCAGCTTCCTGCGCCTTGAAGAAGCGCCGGGCCAACCGCACCCGAGCAGGCGCAGAGTGCCGGAAGTTTGAGCTCACTCTCCGGTTTTTTCATCGGCACCGTGATGATCAGGGCATCTTTTGCGCGGGTCAGTGCAACGTAAAGGATTCGCATTTCCTCGCTCAGCGTCTCACTTGTGATGGTCTGCGCGAGCGCCGCGTAGGGCAGTGTCTTATAGCGTTCCGTCCCGTTCCCCGCGCGGAGCATCAGCCCTACGCCGAGTTCCCTGTGGCAGAGCACTGGCCGATTCGTATCGCTGAGGTTGAATTTATGGGACGTTCCCGCCACAAACACCACCGGAAACTCAAGGCCCTTGGAGCGGTGTACCGTCATAATTGTAACGCACCCGGGCCGGGTCTGCCCAGACGCCGAGGGATTCGGCACCCCGCCGCCCGCCTTGGCGGCATCCATGGCGCGAATCAGTGCAGGCAGTCCCCGCGCGCCGGCCTGTGCTGCCCAGGCCGCAAAGCCGCGCAGGTCTTCCCGGCAGCGCTCGCCGTCCGGCATTGCGCCGACTGCGGCCAGATAGCCGGTCCGGGCAAACAGTTCCCCGATCAGTTCCCCCACCGGAAGCGTGCGCGCCAACCGGCGGTAGACAGCCATATCCCGCAAAAACGGCGCAAAGCGTTCCCCGCCCTGATGAAGCACCGCCGCATACAGACTTCCGCCCCGCGCGGTGCTTCGCAGCTGTACCAAATCATCCGGCGTATACGGATACATCGGGCTGAGCAGGACGGCGGCCAGCTCCACATCCTGTGCGGGATTGTCCAGTATGCGGAGCAGTGAGGCAAAGGGACGCACATGGGGAGCATCCAGCAGATCCGCCGCCGTGTCGGCATAAACAGGAATTCCGCAGTCGGTGAGTGCCGCCTCATACACCGGGAAATCACCTCTGCTGCGCAGGAGGATGCAGAAATCCCCATAATCGCAGCCGCGGGTTGTTCCCGGTGCAGCGTCCCGAACGGCAAAGCCGTCTTTCACCATTGCTGCAATGCGCGCCGCAATGGTGCGGGCCTCGCCGGCCGCATCGGCGCCTGCAATCGCATCCAGTTCGCAAAGTCCCTGATAGCTCTCCCCTGCCCGGCCCACCACAAGGCGCTGACCGTCACCGTAATCTATACCGCCCAGTTCACGGGAAAACAGCAGTTCAAAGAAATAGTTGATTCCCCGGATGACGCCCGGTGCGCTGCGGAAATTGGCATCAAGCGCAATGGTGGACGATTCCCGATACGGCACCGTAACCTGTTCCGGATAAGGTTGCCAATCGGTCTGCTTGGCAATAAAGACCGAAGGATCCGCCTGACGGAAACGATAGATGCTCTGCTTGATATCCCCCACGAAAAACAGGTTGGAGGCATCCGGCGAAGCGAGAGAAAAATAGATGGCATCCTGAAGCGCGTTGGTGTCCTGATATTCATCCACAAGAACGGCCGCATAGCGGGCGCTGACGGTTTTGCACAGCGGCGTGCGCGTGCCGTCCGGCATCTGGAGAAGTTCAAGCGTCAGATGTTCCAAATCGGCGTAGTCCAGCACTTTTTCAGCCTTTCGTGCCTCGAAAAAGGCCGTACGGAAGTTTTCAACCGTGCGCACCAGTGCATCCACCAGCGGTGCGGCGCGTCGGCGGTCCTCATCATACTCGGCAGCCGTGCAGACAAGGATATTATCCTGAATGGCCGCCACCTGCTTTTTGGCCCGGTCGCGCAAATCTGAGGCAGCAACTGCGGCCGCGCTGGAGCTTTTCCCGCCCGGCACGCGGCCGGCTCTGCGCCAGTGTCCTGCTTCTTCGAGTGCGGGCAGAACGCTGTCCCATCCGCCGCGGTTCAGATGGTCCGCCAGCAGGCGCAGTCGGTCCTCATCATCAAAAAGCACGGCGGTCAGTGCGCGGTCAGCCGCCAGATCCTGCGCGGCAATCCGCTGCGCCGCACGGATCAGTTCGAGCGCACTCTGTGTCCGGGCGGCAGCGGATTTGAGCAGCGTTTGCCCCCAGGGAGTTTCCTCGGGAGGGACATTGCCGTGCCACATGGCCGCGAACTCCTCCAGCGCAGCCGCCGGGTGCGGCAGGGACTGCGTGAAATCGTAGAGCTGCTCGACCGTGCGGCTGGCCGTATCATCGGTGCGGCCGCGGTCATACAAATCGGCAAAAGCGCAGAAATCCGGGTCAGTATAAGCCTGTTCGAGCACAGAAGAGAGCGTTTCCTGCCGCAGCCGGGTAAGGGTAGCATCATCGGCCACCGTAAAGTCCGGCGGAATATCCAGCGATGAAAAATTCTGCTGTACAAAGTGCAGGCAGAAAGAGTCCACCGTGCCGATGGAGGCGCGCTGCAGGCGCATCTGCTGGCGGCGAAGGTTGGTGTCTCCGGGGCGGGCGCGGATCTCATCGGTCAGGCGGCGGGCAATATCCGCACGCAGTTTGGCGGCCGCCGCATTGGTAAAGGTCATAATGAGGAGGCGGTCAGCGTCCGCCGGGTTTTCGGGGTCCGCAATCAGACCCACCACACGCTCGACCAGAACCCTCGTCTTGCCGGAGCCTGCCGCCGCGGAGACGAGCAGGCTCCCGCCGCGCGCATGGATTGCCGCCGACTGAGCCGGGGTAAACTGAACTTTTTCTTCCGCCATGGCGTTTTTCCTTTCACTAAAAAGCCGGGCAGCACCCGGCCGGTCCTTTGAACGGAAATGTCAGAGTTTTATGATTCCTGAGCATCGGTTTTTTCAAAAGGGTCACCGCTCACCGTGACGGTTCGCTCCCCTTCCCCGTCCATGTGACGGCAAACCGCACGGTAATCACACCAGGCACAGGGGCTTTTGCCGCCAGGAGCCAGCGGAGAGGCCTCGATTTTCCCGCTGTAAAGGCTGCGGGCCATCTCGAGCAGCAGTTCATCCAAGTGGTCCCGGATGCGTTCCAGCTTTTCCCTGTCCGCAAGTCCCTTTTTGGCGCTGGCAGTGGTCGGCTCGCCGGTTTTATTGCTGAAGGCAAGTGGGACAAAATTCCCGGAGGCATGGGTATCCATGGCGTGATAAATGCTCGGTTCATCGAGGAGCAAACCTTCGAGCGGGTAGGTGCGCGCAGGCTTGCCGGCCTCCGTGTCCTCTTTGGGGCGCGCTGCGCTTTTCTGCGATGGGTCAGCCAGCAGATACTCAACACCGGCAGCGGTGGCTCCGGGGAACAGCGGTTCCCCATTGCGCTCAAGGGTAAACAGGTAGAGCAACATCTGGCAATCCAGTCCGCAGTAAACCTCGCGCAGGTCAAATTCCTTGCTGCCGGTCTTGTAGTCCACCACACGCAGGTAGGTTTTTTCCCCGAGCGTCATAGCATCCACCCTGTCCACCGTGCCGACTACCCGCACAGTGTGGCCGGCGCCGTCTTCAAGCGTAACAGGGTCCACGCGGGGTGCGTCCGGATTTTTCTCGTCAGGGCGGTCATCAATGCGCAATTCAAATGCCACGGGGCGGAACCCGGACTGGCGCATATCGCGCTGAATGAAGCCGAGAAGTTCCTCGAGGTTCCGGGAGATGCGCTGCAGAAGATACTGCATCCGCGTACCTGCGCCGGGAAGGTTGGCATCCGCGTATTCCTTTACAAGAGCCTCGACCAGTGCATGAATCTGCTCAGGAGAGAGAGAAACAAATCGTTCGCCCTCGCGCCGCAGAGCCTTTTCCAGTACCCAGTGCGTGAGTGTGCCGCTGATGTTGGGGGCAAGCTCCGCTTTCTGGCGGGGGCGCACGCCCAGAACATACTGCATAAAGTAGCCGAACGGACAGCTCACATACTTTTCAAACCGCGTGGGGCTGATACGGATCCCGGAACCAAGCAGGCGTTCCAGCGTCCGGGTATCGTCCACCTTTTCCGGTTCCCGCTCAGCCGCACGCTGAACGGCGGCAAAGCCGGGCACCGACCGGGATGTTCCCTCCAGCTTTTTCAGTGCATCCTCCACTGCCGCACGGCGGGGTGTGTTGTGCTGCCACTCACTGCCCAGCAAATCCAGCGCAGCGGCAGGGGTCGCCGCCATATCTGCTGGATTCACCGCGGCCTGCGGCACATTCAGCAGTTCCAGAACCGGAGCCAGCACGGCGCTCACCGGCATTCCGGCCGCGCCGCCCGGCCAGCTCAGCCACAAAAAGTGCCGGGGTGCCGTGAGAGCCTTATAAAAGCAGACCTGTTCGCGTATGACACGGTTCTCAAAACAGTCGGGCAGTTCCGCACCCTGTGCAATCATGGCATCACGGTCCGAATGGGTCAAAAGGCCGGTGTCACCGGGGGTTTGGGGGAATTCTCCTTCCGCAAGCCCGAGCACAAATACCGCCTCGGTCTCGGGCAGGCGCATCCGGCCGGCCGTGGTAAAGATTACGCTGTCCATGCTCTGCGGAATATGGCCCAAATCCGTTGTGCGGAGCAGGAGTGTGAACAGGTCATCGTACTCTGCGGGCGTTATCGGGTCATCCCCGGGGAGCAGGCGAACCATCTGGTCAAGCAGAAACGTCACAACGTTCCATTCCCGCAGTGCTTCCTCTGCGCCGGGGAGCTCGCCTTGGCTGCGGAGTTCTTCCGTCAGCGAGGTGATTGCCTGCTCTGCGCCCAGTTCCTGCAGGAAGAAATAAATCTGGCGGGTAAGCCGTTCCACGCCGGCATCCCTGCTGCGTTCCATGAACGTTTCGATTTTGGGGATGAGAAAACTGCGGGCCTCCTCGGCATTTTTTAAATCGGACTGATCCTGTTCGCTGAACCGATCGGTGTAGCCGGAAGGATTGCGGGTGAAAGGCTGACGCCAGTCGGACGTGCGGAGCGGCCAGGTATAGGCATAGTTTTCCAGCGCGCAGAGAGACTCCTCACTCAGAGAGGTCAGTCCGGTTTTGACCAGCCGCAGCACAGCCCCGGTGGTGATGCCGCCGCGCAGAAGTTCGAGTGCCGCATGAACGGCACGAGCGGGCGCGGTATTTTCCGGCGTGGTTGGTTCATCAAAAAAGAGCGGAATGTCCTGCAGGCGGAATTCATACTGGATGGCCGGCAGATAGGTTTCCGCCGTGCGGCAGACAACGGCCATTTTCCCATAAGGAATCCCGGCACGGGCTTTTGCTTTGACGGCGGCGGCCACGGCCTTCGCTTCCTGCTGACGGCTGTCCGCGCAGTAATACACGATGGAAGGTTCTTTTTCCTGTGCCGTTTGCTCGGGCAGATAGGTCGGGTCCGCAAGAAGCAGGGAAAGTTCCGTCAGTGCCGGGGAATCCTTGTGACGCAAGTCCTCACTCAGATGTTCAACATGACAGGGAACCCCGGCGCGCTGTGCCATTGCCATCAGCCCATTTGCCACGCGGCGGGCGCCGCTGAACAGTCCCATGCCTCCGTCCCGTTCACTCAGTCCGTCACAGCAGAGTGCCACCGTTACATCCGCCGCGGCAAGCATTGCCGAAACCAGTGCGCGCTTGGACTCGTTAAACGTATCAAATTCATCAATGTACACAGCGCACCCTGCAAAGAAATCCGGCTCTGCCACCTGTGCCGCGCGGCGCACCTGATCGCTGGGGTCCATGGCCGTTCCCGCCAGAAGGCTCTCATAGCTGCCATAGATGAGCGCCAGTTCCGACAGTTTATCGTGATCGGCGCCGGGCGCAGACGCATAGACGGCCAGCGTTTCAGGCCGGATTCCTGCGCTTTTCAGTTCGTCAATCGTCTCGGCCGCTTTCTGGCAAAATGCCGTGCTGCGGCGCTGGCGGCTGTAATACACGACTTTATCGAGCATTTCGTCCATCGCACGGCGCACCAGCACGGTGCGGCCGGCCTCCGTCAGCGTGGGCACTGCCGCACCGCCGTAGCGCCGAAGAAGCGTCTGGGCCAAAGATGTAAAAGAATAACTCTCCACATAGCCGGAAAGCGTATCACCCAGTGTATGGTAGAGTGCGCCCTCCGTTGAGGAAGTGAATTGTTCCGGCACAATGAGAATACTGCGTTTTCCCGCTTCGGCACGCAGGCGCAGTTCTTCCCGCAAACGAACCGACTTGCCGCTGCCCGAAGGGCCGAGAATCAGTGTCAGCATAAATTCATTCCTCTCTTTCGTACATCTTCAGGGCACGGTTCCCAAGGCATCAGCGGCGCAAAAACCGTTCACGCCGACACTTTCCGCCAAAATGCGCGGAGGGAATCCGCAAGGGCGAAGCGGACCTCGTACTCACCGAAAACCAGCGCATTTTCCTCTGCCGTTTCATACCTTGCAGTGCTTGCCCCTGCGCAGAGTGACGGGTAAAGCACACAAAACCAGTTGTGCCCCTCCGCGCGCCCCAATTCAATGCGCAGTGCTGTGAACTCGCCGGATGGCAGACGGAACGTCCCGTAATCCTTTGCCTCAAACCAATCCTGTTCAACGCTGCAGCGAACGCTTTGACTGCTGTGCGCAGAGCGAAGCGCCTGCCGTGCCACAGCTTCGAGTTCCGGCAAAGCGTTTCGGACAGCCGTTTCCGCTTCCTGCTTGTCGGCGGCTTCACCGATAATGGCATCAAAGTGCGCAAGGACGGCATCGCGGACTTTCAGTTTCAAAATCTGGTCCTCCAGCGTATCGCTGTTGGCGAGGATGTGCAGCCGCAGCGTCCCGGCGCAGACCTCATTGCAGACCGTGCGGTACTGTGCCGCCGCAGCACTAAGTAGGATGGATAAAACGAGCGCCAGACAGCAGCCGATTTCAAAAGCAGTTCGCAGCCGTTCCTGCGGCGCATGGACGGACAGCTGGAATTTTCCCTTCATAAAAAACTCCCCTTTCGCCCCAAAGTATGGGCAAAGGGGAGTTCGCACAATCATTTTTTCCCTCTGCGCCGGGCAGGTTTTGCGCCGTGGGATGCCACCACACGGGCGCCTCCCCGGGTCGGTCCGGCCAGGTATACCTGTTCGTAGCTTTCACGCAGAACTGCGGCAGCGTGCTCGGCTTTTTCCGCATCGTCAAAAACGCCGAACACTGCTGCGCCGGAGCCTGTCATCAGGCTGGTCACCGCACCGCAGGCGTTGAGTTTTTCACAGATTGCCGGCGTTTCCACCGCGCCGCTGCAGTATTCAAGCGCATTGCCCGCGGCGGCGCAGACGGCCTTGAGATTTTCCTCCCGGATGGCCTTTTCCTGCTCTTCGCAGTTTGGATGAACCGGGCTGCCCATTGTGTCATACCGTTTGAACGCCTCGGGAGTCGAGATGCCAACGCTGGGCATGACCACGACAAAACGGCAGTCCGGGCAGGGCGGCAGGGGTTTGAGCAGGTCCCCCACCCCTTGCACACGGCAGGTGCCGCCCATCAGAGCAAACGGAACATCAGCACCAATCTGCGAGCCCAGCGCGCACAGCTCACTCATGGAAAGTCCCGCATTGTACAGCTCATTCAGTCCCACAAGCACCCCAGCCGCATCGGCACTTCCGCCAGCCATTCCGGCGCGCACGGGCACCTGTTTGCGGATGGTGATTTTCGCGCCCGCAAGCAGGCCGGTGTACTGGAAAAAGGCAACTGCCGCCTTGTAGGCTGTATTTTTTTCGTTCGCGGGAACAAAGCTTCCCGGCAGGCAAAGGTCCAGATACTCACTTCGGCTGACGGTAATGTGCTCATACAGATCAATGGTCTGCATCACCATATCGAGGTCATGGTAGCCGTTGGGCAAAAGTCCGACAACATCGAGGGAGAGGTTCAGTTTGGCCGGAGCCAGCACAGTGACCGATTGTTTTTGAAACGACATAAACGTTCCTCCCTGTTTTCGGCGCAGCGGTCAGACCGTCAGCCAGCCGTGTTCCTTTAAGAACATCCGAATGCGGCGCATGGCCGTCTCAAGATGCTCAACGCTGTACGCATAGCTGATGCGGGCATAGCCTTCCCCGCTCTCACCAAAAGCATCGCCGGGAACGATGGCGACCTGCTGTTCCTTGAGCAGCATTTCGCAGAATTCCTGGCTCGTCAGGCCGCTGCACTTGATGGAGGGAAACACATAGAACGCCCCACGCGGTTCAAAGCAGGTCAGTCCCATATCGTTGAGAGCCTTGACCACATAACGGCGGCGGCGGTTGTACTCATCGCGCATCATCTCGATGGAGTCATCACAGGAGCGCAGTGCCACGATGGCCGCATATTGGCTGGTCGTGGGCGCCGACATAATGCAGCTCTGATGGATTTTCGTCATCACTTTGATGACCGGCTTCGGTCCGGCCGCATAGCCCAGACGCCAGCCCGTCATGGCATACGCCTTAGAAAATCCATTTACAACGATGGTGCGTTCTTTCATTCCAGGCAAAGAGGCGATACTGATATGGCGGTCAAGTCCATAGGTCAGCTCCGCATAGATTTCATCGGAGAGAACCATAATGTTCGTACCGCGCAGCACCTCCGCAATGGCTTCAAGGTCTTTCTGGCCCATCACGCCGCCGGTGGGGTTGTTGGGGTACGGCAGAATCAGCAGTTTGGTGCGGGGCGTGATGGCTGCTTTGAGCTGATCCGCGGTCAGGCGGAAATCATCCTCCGCCCGGGTCGCAATGTGGACCGGGATGCCGCCCGTCAGGGAGGTAATCGGCTCATAGCAGACAAAGCACGGTTCCGGGATGATGACCTCGTCCCCGGGTTTGACCAGAGCGCGGATGGTCATATCAATGGCCTCGCTGCCGCCCACAGTCACAAGGACCTCATCCGGCTGATAGTCCAGTTCCATGCGGCGGGATAAGTAACGGCAGATTTCTTCCCGCAGTTCCTTGAGGCCTGCGTTGGCCGTATAGCGGGTACGCCCCTGTTCAAGGCTGCGGATACCCGCATCGCGGATGCTCCATGGGGTCTTGAAATCCGGTTCGCCCACGCCAAGGCTGATGCAGTTGGGCATTTCAGCTGCCAAATCGAAGAATTTTCGGATTCCCGAAGGGCGCATTGCCTTGGCCGCCGGCGCAAGAAGTTCATCGTAGTTCATCACAGCACGGTACACTCTCTTTCGTCGGCTTCTTCATTCTGATACAGTTTGCCGCCGCGCTTGTAAGTGCGCAGCACAAAGCTGGTGGCAGTGGACAGAACATCGTCAAGCGGAGAAAGGCGCTTGGCGACAAAGAGCGCAATTTCCTGGAAGCTGCGGCCCTTGATGGTAACCTGAAGGTCATAGCCGCCGCTCATCAGCAGGACGCTGTCCACCTCGTCAAAGCCGGCAATGACCGAGGCAATCTCATCAAAGCCGCGGCTCTTGCGGGGGGAAACGTGAAGTTCAATCACGGCCTCCACCACGTTGATACCGGCCTGTTCCCAGTCAATCATTGCTTCATATCCGCGGATATAGCCTTTTTCGGCCGCTTCATCCATCATGGCAGCGACTTCATCCGGGGTTTTATCCATCATGGCGGCAATATCTTCAAGGGGCAGACGTGCGTTTTTTTCCAAAATACGAAGCAGTTCTTCCATTATACCAATCTCCCATCCTGAATTCAGTCCAGTATATGAAGGTATTATACCATAAATGTCCCGGTCTGCACAGAGGGAACAGCAGAATTTTTACCCTTTGCGCGGCGCCATTTCGCACATATCCCGCCAGTAGCGTTTGGGGGCATGATTCATCTGGCGTTTCTTGTCGCACCGTTCTTCGATAGTGACGGCATCAAAGAATTTTTTCCACAAAGTCTGCCAGTCCAGTTCTTCCTCACCCGCGTGCGGGTCATAATGTTCCATCGTGAGATACTGCACCCGCCCGTTTTGGCGCAGCAAGGCCATGCCGTGGGTCGCATCAAAAATAAGGAAATCCTCATCCGGCAGCCGGTCGCAGAAGTGCGCCCGCAGCAGCGGCAGGATGTTATTTTTAGGGTGAATCTCGGTACCCAGCATGGTACCGCGCTGTTCAAAGCGGATAAACTCAAGATATTTTCCCGCCTCATTTGCCACGCTGCGCGCTAAGTCAAACGCTGCACAAACGTCCGGGTCGCCAGTCATGTGCACCGTGCCCGGGCCGTGTTCAAAACACAGGCGCACAAAGCGGAGCAAAATCAATTCTTTTTCCGGCTCACAGGAAAGAAAACCTTTCGTGACGCGGTCCTGCACCTCAGAACCGAGCCTGCGCAGCCCCGCCGCAACGCGGCGTGCCTTTGCCGAGTCCGTAACAATCTCAAGGGAATCAAAAAACGTCATCTGGCCGCGTTCGGGGGACCAGATTCCAGCCGGAATTTCTTTGCGGGAAAAGCTCGCAAAAACACAGCACAGATATCCCTGAAAGGTGCCGTCATAGCGATAGACCGTATCGGTCACATTCGTCTGGTAATGCATTGTACGGCCTCCTGTCTGACTTCTTGAACCGCGCAGCACGGGTCCATTCCCTCCCCTATCAGCTTGTGGACAACGGGCGAAGCATCCGGGAGCGGGCGAAAAATATAATCATCGAGTGAGAGCTGATGAACCTCAAGACCCACCGCCGTTTTATCCAGCAGAGCCTCCGCAATCTGCTGGCGGGCAGCACGCACAGGCGCGCGCCCGTCACAGGTGATGAAAAACTGTGCCCGTTTAAGCACAACGCCCATACGCTTCAGTTCCGGCATTCCAAGATGCTGCCAGCGCCGTGCCGACAGAATCCGCCGCACGCTTTTGACACCGATGCCCGGCACGCGGAGCAGCGTTTCCCTTGGTGCTGTATTCACTTCAACAGGGAAAAATTCAGGATGGCTGACCGCCCATGCCGCTTTTGGGTCCAAGTAGGGGTCAAAATTGGGGCAGTCCTCACTGAGCAGTTCCGACGCGGAAAAATGGTAATAACGCATTAGCCAGTCCGCCTGATAGAGCCGATGTTCCCGCAGCAGCGGCGGCTGAACAGAACGGGCCGGCAGCCGGGAATCCGTATTGATGGGCAGATAGGCGGAATAAAACACACGCTTCAAATCATATTTTTTGTAAAGCGCCTCGCTCAGGTTCATAATGTGCAGGTCCGTTTCCGGACTGGCTCCTATAATCATCTGGGTGCTTTGCCCGGCCGGTGCAAAAGAAGGGGCGTGCCGGTAGACTGCCATTTCCCGGCGGCTTTGCGCGCTCTGAGCGGCAATTTGACCCATAGGACGCAGGATGGCGCTTCGTTTTTTGTCCGGAGCAAGACGGCTGAGGCTTGCCTCACTGGGCAATTCGATGTTGACAGAGAGGCGGTCCGCCAAAAGTCCCAGCTGCCATACCAGTTCCGGGGATGCACCGGGGATGGTCTTGGCATGAATATAGCCGTGGAAGCGATACTCCTCACGCAGGAGCCGCAGGGTTTCAATCATCAATTCCATCGTGCGGTCCGGCGTTCCCAATACGGCGCTGGAAAGAAAAAGTCCCTCAATATAATTGCGGCGGTAAAATCCTATTGTCAGTTCGGCCAGTTCCCGCGGTTCAAACGTTGCGCGGGGAACGTCATTGGACTTGCGGTTGACACAGTAGCTGCAATCATAACAGCAGGCGTTGGAATACAAAACCTTGAGCAGAGAAACGCACCGTCCATCCGGCGTAAAGCTATGGCAGACGCCCACAAACCTGCAATTTCCCACACGGCCTCTTTCACCGGAGCGGTCCACGCCGCTGGAGGTGCAGGCCACATCATATTTGGCGCTGTCTGCAAGAATCTCCAGTTTTTCCGCCAGTTCCATCTGTTTTTCCTCCAAAAGGGTATAAGAAACACACCCCGCCGTTTTTTGGTGAACCGTGAGGTCCTGATTCACGGCGGCGTGTGACAAAAAGTGTATTAAACGGGATTCTTCATTATTCCCTATCGCGCAGAACGTCCGGTTTATAGTGCTTTTATGCTACTATAATAAAGTTACCGGTTCAGGAAAAAGCCAAAAGTTCTTACCACTTGGCCTTGGTCTCGACTACCTTGCCTGCAATATAAAGATGATCAAGATCCTCACCGCGGATGATCAGATCTTCATAGCTGGGATTGAAGGGGTGCAGCACCACCGCGTTGCCTCTGACCATGTATTTTTTGAGTGTGCCGTTCCCATCGGTTCCATAAACCATAACGCCAAGGTCACCGTTTTCAAGTGTGTTCTGACGGTGAACCAGAGCAAGGTCCCCATCCGAGATGCGCGGTTCCATGCTGTCGCCCTTGACTACAAGATAAAAGTAGTTTTCCGGGTCCTTAACGCTGGCATACTCACTGCCATAGTCTTCCTCAAAAGCGAGAGAATCGTAACCGGCGCGCACCGTACCAACAACAGGAATCAGACACTGGGTATAGCGGCTGAACGCGCTGCGGCCCACTGCCCCGCGCGGCTCCGGAGCGCTGTTTTGCAGGCCAAGCAGTGCATCCGCAGTGGTATCCAGAATTTCCGCGAGGCGGGCGATGGTCTGCGGGTCGGGGGTGGAACGTCCCGTTTCCCACTTGCCCACAGCCTGCTGTGTTACCCCCAAAAGCTTTGAGACTTCAGCCTGACTGTAACGCTTGGCTTTCCTGGCTGCTTTCAATCGTTCAGCAAACATTGCGTTTAACCTCTGCTTTCTTTCCGGCAGAATACCAAAGGTACCCTTACCGGCTTCGTTTTCTTCATTATACAACCAAAAGTAGTTCCTGTAAAGAGGATTTTTCAAAAAATTTTTGCTTCAAAGTTGTTTTTTCAGCTTGACAACAACCGTCAGTTGTATTATTATGAAATTATTAAACAACCACACGTTGTTCGTTAGACCGTGTGCAGCAGATTGAATTTCTGTCAAAGTTTTTATTTCGGGAGGTTTTCTTATGAACTGCAAAACCTTTAAAACCGTCATCTGCAAGTTTCTTCTCGTCTTTTTGGCATTTTCCGGGCTGATGCTCGTATGCAGTGCGGCGCAAAGCGAAATTACACTGGCCGCTGCGCTGGGCGGTGAGGTTCTGATTCTGATGGGTATAAATATTCTGCTGGGCGTGCTTGAAGAGAAAGATGCCCGGGCCGAGAAAGCCGGTTCCCGCAGAGCTGCGGCCGACGTGCAATGCCCGCCGCAGCTTCGGGTAGTCCGCGGCGGAAAGGCCGCTTAATAAGCCCACCCTGCCGGGAATGTTTTGCCGCAGGCACCGGTTAGGCTGAGGCCTATTAGCGTTGTGTCTTTTTCCAAACCGTGCTATACTGAAGATATTGTATTCTGATACATTTTTCAGGGAGGCTGCGGACATGAAAAAACTTTTGGAAGTTTGCGTAGACAGTCTTGCTTCTGCGCGCGCCGCCATTGCGGGCGGTGCCGACCGTCTGGAGCTTTGCAGTGCGCTGCTTGCCGGCGGACTGACGCCTTATCCGGAGCTTCTGTGCCAAATTCGCAGGGAAAGCGACATTCCTGTGCGCTGTCTGATGCGTCCCCGCCCCGGAGATTTTCTGTACAGCCCGGACGAAATTGCTCTGCTGTGCAGCCAGATAGATGCCCTTCGCCGTGCCGGCGCAAACGGTTTTGTGATTGGATGCCTGACGCCGGACGGAGATTTGGACCGGGATGCAATGGAAAAACTTATCGATGCGTGCGGTGTATGCGGTTTGACGCTCCACCGTGCCATTGATGTTTCCCGGGAGCCTTTGCAGACTTACCGGGAAGCAGCGGCTCTCGGTATTGATACGGTACTTACGAGCGGTGCAGCAGCCAGCTGCATCGAGGGGCAGAAAACGCTGTCGCTGCTGATTGAAGAGCGGGACCGCATCGGTGGGCCGGAAATCCTCATCGGAGCCGGGGTCAATGCCCATGTGATTCAAAAACTGCTCTGTGCATTGCCGGGGGCGCGGGCCTTCCACATGAGCGGGAAAACCGAGGTTGAGAGCCGCATGAAGTTCCGGCGCAATGGAGTGCCCATGGGGCTGCCTGGGCTGGACGAATGGCACATTCAGCAGACGGATCCCGCGGCAATTCGGGCCGCCCGAGCTGTTCTGGATGGGAGCGGCGCATAGTTTTTCCAAATTTTCAGACTTTTTTCGGTTTTGCTCTTGACAGAGCGGAAGTCTTGTGGTAAGATAATTCTCGCACTTGGTGGTGACCACTGTGGAGAGGTGTCCGAGTGGTTTATGGAACTGGTCTTGAAAACCAGCGATTCGCGTGAGCGGACCATGGGTTCGAATCCCATCCTCTCCGCCATTTTTGCAAAAAGTGAATATTTTAA
>JAQXGE010000037.1 GCA_029006135.1 Oscillospiraceae bacterium
GGGTTTGATTTCGGGACGGTCACAGATGAGAATATTCAGGAAGTTGAAGATTTAATCAACAACCGTCCCAGAAAATGTCTCGGCTGGAAAACTCCTGCCGAAGTCTTATTGGAAAGTGTTGCACTTGGTTGACTTTCCGCCCTGTCAGCGAAGCTGACTGAGGGACTGTAAACCTTACGGCTAACTGCCGTTTATCTTTCATAGCATCCGCTGCCGCGGGCGGTACTCTTTTGTGACCAAAAGAGTACCCAGAAAAGTCTCGCTGTTCCGACGCAGCGAACCCGCGGCCAGGGGGCTACTGCCCCCTGGACCCCACGAATAAGGAAAAAATTTGAAAATTCACCCCAAAGACTACAACCGGACAGTCTTTGGGACGAATTTTCAAATTTTCGATTAGATAACCGCCCCGCTGTCTGCGGGACGGTTCCTGCCGTAAGATGAACGTACTCATGCTGTTTTTTGCAGTTGATGGGAATAGAGAAAAGCCCTCCCTGTGTAAGGGAGGGTGGCTCGCGAAGCGAGACGGGAGGACTGAAACCCTTGCGGTCAAATGCCGTATATCTCTTATAGCTCTCACCGCTCGCGGCAGCGAATACTATGAAAGATGAACAGCAGTTTGCGGCAAGGCTTAAATCCCTTCCGTCAAATCCTCGTTCCTCGGATTTGACGCCTCAGTTCCGCGCGAAGAGCCGCCTGCGGCGGTTGCGCTCTACACGCCGCTGCGGCGGCAGCCCTTGCTTCAAGGGAAGCCTTTTCTCTATTTCCCTCAAACAACACAAAGACAACAGGAGTACGTTTGCCTTATAGCAGGAACCGTCCCGCCAGAGCGGGGCGGTTATCTAATCGAAAATTTGAAAATTCGTCCCAAAGTCCGTCCGGTTGTAGACTTTGGGGTGGATTTCATTATTTTCATCCTTATTCGTGGGGTCCAGGGGGCGAAGCCCCTTGGTCGGGGATTTTTTGCCTGCGCGGCTATGACGCGCAACGGCGCAAGGCGCCGTGCAAAAACAATCGCGCAGCGATTGTTCCGAAATTGGTGTCCCGCCAAGGCGGGACATTCGGCGTTGCAGAACCTTGTTTTATTGCTGGGACTTTTCTGGGTACTCTTTTGGTCACAAAAGAGTACCGCCCGCGGCAGCGAATGCTATGAAAGATGAACAGCAGTTTGCGGCAAGGCTTAAATCCCTTCAGTCCTGACCTGCGTCAGTCCAGCTCAGTTCCGCGCCAAGAGCCGATTTCGCCGGTTGCGCTCTACTGAGCCGCTCACGGCGGCAGCCCTTACACAGAGGAGGCAATCTCTATTCCCTCATCCAAAAACAATCTCTTTTTTCAACAACCAGCCCCGTTTTTGTTAAAAACTCCGCGCGCTCTATTCCAAATAATCCCCCAAAATTCCAAAAATCCATCTCTCTATCCCTCAAAAAACCACGCGGTACAGGAAAATGTTTTTGATTTTATCTATTGACAATTCGCCCACCCTTCGTTATAATTAAAGTCTGCAAGGCTGCCCCTTTATCCGCGGGCGTTGGCCAAGCGTAAAATGCCAAACAGCCCATGAATGGGGAAACTTTTAAGGAGGGAATACCAAATGAAGCAGACTTTCCAGCCGAAGAAGCGTCAGCGCAGCCGTGTCCATGGCTTTATGAAGCGCATGGCTTCCAAGAACGGCCGCAAGGTTCTGGCCCGCCGCCGTGCCAAGGGCCGTAAAAACCTGACCGTCTGATCGGGAAAAGCTCATACCGCAAACAAGGCTGCTGATAGTGTTCAGTGGCCTTTTTTGCTAAAACGGAACCCCTTGCTTGAATTGCAAAAAAAAGACAAAGAGTTCCGTTTGTACTGTTAAATCGTTGAAAACTCCGCCGCCCTGCCTTTGGGCAAAACAAGCGGCCTGCTGTTGGAGCAACCGTATGCGCTACCGCACCATCAACAAAAATAAAGATTTCACCCGCGCATACGCGCGCGGCAAGAGCTATGTCCACCCGGATTTGGTTCTCTATGTCAGCAAAAACCGGGTGGGTTATACCCGCATCGGGCTGACCGCCAGCAAAAAGGTGGGCCATGCCGTGCAGCGCAACCGTGCGCGGCGCGTCATGCGCGCGGCTCTGGCCGAGCATCTGCCCTTAAACGTTGGCGGATATGACATTATCCTTGTGGCGCGCGGGCGCACCCCTTACCTAAAAAGCACCCGGGTCAGCAAAACGCTGGCCTTGCTTTTGCATAAAGCCGGTCTGCCGGACCTTGCGGCACAGAAAAAGAGCCGTGAGACCCCGCCGGAAAAACCGCAGTCCTCATGCTGACCCGCGGGATGATTGCCTGCGTGCGGTGGTACCAGCGGCATATCAGCCCAATGCTCGGGCACAACTGCCGCTTTGTCCCCACCTGCAGCCAATATGCAATCGAGGCATTGCAGACCCATGGCCCCGTCAAGGGGCTTATCCTCAGTGTGTGGCGCATTCTGCGCTGCAATCCGCTGGGCCGCTACGGGTTTGACCCCGTGCCGCCCAAAGGCCGCTGGGTCAGTCCTGACCGCAGCCTCACGCGGCCCTGAGGGAACTTTCTTCCTGCTCCTCATGTCTTCCCCCGCACGGCGAAGACCTACGATAAAATAAATGCTCCGCGTGCGGGCGGAGCGGAAGGAACAAATATGGGAATTCTCGCAAACATCCTGGGACCCCTGATGCGCCTTGTCTATCAGGTAATCCCCAACTTCGCCGGCACGATGATCGTGTTCACCATTCTCGTCAAGCTGGTCACGCTGCCCTTGGCCATCAAGCAGCAAAAGTCCACGGCCAAGATGTCGGTCTTTACGCCGATGATCAACGAGATTCAGCAGAAGTACAAGAACAACCAGGAAAAACAGCAGGAGGAGCTGATGAAGCTCCAGCAGGAGTACGGCTACAGCCCCACGGCCGGATGCCTGCCCATGCTCATCAATATGCTGATTCTTTTCGGCATGATTGAGGTTGTTTACCGCCCGGTTCAGTACCTTCTCGGCATTCCCAAGGATGTCATCACCACCGCCTGTGAGGCACTCAGCATCTCGACCGCCAACACCACGATGATGCAGACCCAGCTCATTGAGAAGATCCATGCCGGCGCCGCCGCCGGTATTGCAACCGGCCTGTCCGCTGAGCAGTTTGACCTCATCGCCAACTTCAACACGACCTTCCTGGGCATGGATATGTGCACCATCCCCGGATTCCGTTTTGATCCCATCATCATCTTCCCCATCATCTCCGCTGTCACGATGATTGTGAGCTACTGGCTCTCCACCAAGCTGGCCGGCCAGCAGGCGCAGATGCAGGGCAGCATGAAGATTATGATGTGGGCGATGAACATCATGTTCGTTGTGATGTGCTTCCAGCTCCCCGTCTGCTTCTCTGTGTACTACGGCACCTCCAACATCTGCATGATTCTTCAGACCATTCTCACCAACACGGTTTACAGCCCCGAGAAGTTCAAGGCCCAGTATGAAGCCGAATTGGCCGCCAAGAAAGCCGCCAAGAAGGAAAAGAAGGTCGTTGAGATCGAGGAAAACGGCAAGACCGTCAAGAAAGAAGTCAACAAGAAGGAACTGGACAAGATGCGTCTTGAGTATGCCCGCCAGCGTGATGCCGAGCGTCAGGATGCCTTTGACCGCACCGTGCCCCTCACCGATGCCGAGCGCGCCGAGCGTGAGGCTGCGCAGAACAGCAAAAAGAAGAAGAAAAAGTGATCGTTCGCCTGAGGAGGTTGAATACCAATGCGTGAAATGACTGCTACCGCCAAGACCGTTGAGGAGGCCGTGGAAGCCGCCTGCCGGGAACTTGGTGTTGACCGTGATGACCTCGGCGTGAGCTACGAGGTTCTGGAAATGCCGACCCGCCGCCTGTTCAAGACCACGCCTGCCAAGGTCAAGGTGACGGTCAGCGAGCCGGAGGCGGAGACTGCCGCCCCCGCCGCGCCCGTCAAGGCGGAGCCCAAGGCCGAAAAGCCTGCTGAAAAGCCGGAAGAAAAAGCCGCCGAAGCCCCCGCCGAACCCGCCGCTCCTGCTGAGCCTGCACAGGCCCCTGCTGCCGAAGCGTCCGATGCCGGTGAGGTTTTGGACATTGCCGCCGACCCGCGCCTTCAGGCTGCGGTGGATTACCTGACCCCCATCTTTACGCTGATGGGTGCGGAGGACTTCACCATCACCGCAACCCGCCAGGGCGAAGCGACCATCCTCCATGTGGAGGGCAAGCACCTCGGCGCGCTGATTGGCCGCCGCGGTGAGACGATGGAAAGCCTGTCCTACCTGACAAGCCTTGTCATCAACCGGATGGAAGGCCCCTATGTCAAGTTGGGCATTGATGTGGGCGGATACCGTTCCAAGCGCGAGGAGGATCTCAACGCGCTGGCCCGCCGCATCTCCGAGCGTGTAATCCGCACCGGCTGCTACTACGAGATGGAGACGATGAACCCCTACGAGCGCCACATCATTCACAGTGCCGTGGCCGAGATTGAGGGTGTCCGCAGCGAGAGCAAGGGCGAAGGCGCCGAGCGCCGTGTGGTGATCTACTCCACCGACCCGGATGCCTGCAACTTGCCTGACCGTGAGAGCGGCCGCAATCGCAGCCGGAACAGCCGCGGCAATTCCGGCAATCGCGGTTCCCGCAGCGGACGCGGTGGTTCCCGCGGCGGCCGCAATGATCGCCGTGAGGGTTCCCGTTCCGGTTCGCGCGCACCGCGCAATGACCGCCGCGGCGGCCGTCCGTCCTCTGTGCCCGCCCGCGAGTTTGCCGACACGCCCCGCGACCCCGATGCCCGTCCGCAGGCTCCCGCCCGCACCGAGCGCATCCATGACGGCGATGATTTTGAGATGTTCGGCAAAATCGAACTGTAATTTTGAATTTTTGTAAAACCGAACGGTACGTTTGGAAGCAAGAAAAACTGAATCGTACGCCCGGTTTTACAGCGTTATCCGTAAACCGAATGACCGCCCCGCAGCCTTCACCCGCTGCCGGGGCGTTTTTTTTGCCTGCGGCGCCCCCCGCGGGGCACAGACGCGGAAAATTATTTGTCATTTATGGGGGTAGAGACTGCCTCCCCTGTGTAAGGGCTGCCGCCGCAGCGGCGTGTGGAGCGCAACCGCCGCAGGCGGCTCTTAGCGCGGAACTGAGGTGGCTCGCGCAGCGAGACGGAGGGACTGAAAGCCTTGCCGCAAGCAGTCGGTTATCTTTATAGCACCCGCTGCCGCAGGCGGTACTCTTTTGTGACCAAAAGAGTACCCAGAAAAGTCTCGCTGTTCCGACGCAGCGATCCCCGGCTCGGGGGGGCTGCCCCCCGAGACCCCCAAAGAGGAATGAAAATAATGAAATCCACCCCAAGTCCTACGACCGGACAGGCCTTGGGACGGATTTCATCATTTTCGATTAAATAACCGCCCTGCCCTTTGCGGGACGGTTCCTGACGTGAGATAAATGTACTTCTATCGGATTTGTGTCGGTTATGGGATTAGAGACAAGGCTCCCCTTGAAGCAAGGGGAGCTGGACTGACGTAAGTCAGGACTGAAGGGATTTAAGCCTTTCCGCAAACTGTCATTTATCTTTTACAGCATCCACCCCCTCCTCCTCATCAATCCTCGTCCTTTTCACCCTGTCCCCACCCCCATCCTTTACATTCCACCCCCGGGCGGGTATAATGGGGAAAACGAACGAGGAGGAGTATCATGGCTGAAATTTCTGTGCGCGGGGTGACGCTGCTGCCGCCCGAAAAGGTCTCGGCGGGGACGTTCCGGGTCTTAGTGCCG
>JAQXGE010000038.1 GCA_029006135.1 Oscillospiraceae bacterium
TGGCCCGTGACGTACTGTTACGAGCCACCCGACAAAACCGCATATAGGATTTTCGCAGGACCGCGGCCCGGATTTTGGCAGCACTGCTTAGCGCTGCTGTGCAGTCAGGGCAAAAATTGAGAGGAAAAGTCCATGGCAAAATATGTTTTTAAGCGTATTCTGCACTCCATGATTACACTTTGCATTGTGATTTGTATTGTGTTTGTGCTGCTGCGCCAAATGCCCATTGAGGGGTATTTCAACAACTATGATAAGATGTCGGAGGCCGCCGTGCAGGTTTCCCTGCAAAAGATGGGCCTGACCGACCCCATTCCCGTTCAGATCGTCCATTACTTCCAGCAGCTTCTGCATGGGGACCTTGGAACTTCCAACAAGTTCCGTCAGGGGTATCCCATTGCAAAGATCGTTGCGCAAAAAGCGCCGATCTCTATCAAGCTGGGTCTTATGAGCCTTGCCGTCTCACTGGTCGTCGGTTTCCCGCTCGGCATATTGATGGCGCGCTCCACAAAGACAAAGTGGAAAGTATGGGATAAGATCGGAACGGTTTTTATTGTGGTCGTGCAGGCGGTTCCGTCGGCGGTTTACCACTTGCTGATTCAGCTCTACGGTTCGGAAATCCTGGGTGTTTCCATGCTTTTTAACGCAGATAATCCCGTGAGCTGGATTCTGCCGGTTTTCTCACTCTCCATCGGCAATATTGCTTATTATGCCATGTGGCTTCGCCGCTATATGGTTGACGAGTCCAACAAGGACTATATTCGTCTGGCACGCGCCAAAGGTGTGCCGGAAGCCAAAATCAGCCGCAGCCATGTGTTCCGCAATGCGGTTGTGCCTATGGTGCAGTACCTGCCCCAGTCCATCCTGTTCACCCTGATGGGCTCTCTGTATGTGGAGAGCCTGTACTCCATTCCCGGCATGGGCGGTTTGCTCGTTCAGGTCATCAAACTGCAGGATAATACAATGGTTCAGGCGCTTGTGCTTATCTATGCCATGCTGTCCGTTTTGGGTCTGCTGTTCGGCGACCTGATGATGGCGCTTGTTGACCCGCGGATCAGCTTTACCGGAAAGGAGGGTGCGCGCTGATGAATTACCGTCATTACAAAGCGGCCCCCCTGGAGGCGTCGCTGCAGGAGGAACTCAAAAAACAGGTGGACCCCGCCGCAGCATACGCGGATTTGCCGGAGGACGAGCTGTTTACCTTTGCGGAATTTGACCATTCCGCAGCAGAACGCGGGGGATACTCCAACTATTCTTATTGGGGTGCTACGTTGCGCGCGTTCTTCAAAAATAAAGTTGCGGTGTTTTTCCTCTGCGTGATTGTGGTTGTACTGGCGTTTACTTTTATCCAGCCGCTTCTGCCCAACCAGCGCGACCCCAAAACCATCAACAATGACCCCGCTACCGGCGTTCAGATTATCAACCGTGCGCCGGACAGTGAATACTGGTTTGGAACGAACTCCATCGGTCAGGACCTCTGGGCGCGTACCTGGGCCGGAACCCGCACAAGTCTCGGAATTGGATTTGCCGTTGCTTGCTTTGAGGCACTGTTCGGCACGCTTATCGGCGTTCTTTGGGGCTATGTCCGAAAATTAGACACCTTCTTCACGGAGCTGTACAACATCTTTGACAATATACCACAGACGCTTGTTCTGATTCTTGTCTCTTACATTATGCGCCCCGGCGTGGGGACCATCATCTTCGCTCTTTGCCTGACAGGTTGGCTGGGCATGGCCCGCTTTATCCGCAACCAGATTGTTATTATTCGTGACCGCGATTACAATCTGGCTTCCCGCTGCCTTGGCACCACCACAGGGCGTATCGTGACCAAGAATCTTCTGCCGTATCTCGTCTCGGTCATTGCACTGCGTATGTCTCTGGCCAGTCCCTCCGCCATCGGCAATGAGGTGTTTGTTACCTATATCGGCATCGGTCTGCCTACGGACATTCCTTCTCTGGGCAACCTTGTGCAGTCCGGCCGTGTGCTGATGAGCCAGCCCAGCCTGCGCTATCAGCTGCTTTTCCCCACGGCGGTGCTTGCACTTATCACCATCTCGCTGTATGTGGTCGGCAATGCTTTTGCGGATGCAGCTGACCCCAAGAACCATGTGTAAGGAGGATCATGCAATGGAAAATCAACAGGTTCTCCTTTCCGTTCAGGACCTTCGGTTTGAGTTCACGCTGCGCGGTCAGGTTCTCCACGCACTGCGCGATATTTCTCTTGATGTTTATAAAGGTGAGAGCCTTGCCATTGTGGGCGAATCCGGTTCCGGCAAGAGCGTTTTTGTCAAATGCCTGATGGGCCTCAATGATGCCAACGGTTATGTGGCCGGCGGCAAAATCCTTTATCATGACCAGGACCTGACCAAGCTGCACACGTCAGAAGACTGGCGCGCAATCCGCGGCCACAAGATTGCCATGGTGCTTCAGGACCCCATGACGAGCCTGAACCCGCTCAAGACGATTGGCTGGCAGATTCAGGAAGCCGTGGAACTGCATCAGAACCTCCACGGCGATGCCGCTAAGAAGGAAGTTTATAAAATTCTCACCGAGGTTGGCATCAATGACCCCGAGCGCCGGTACAAGCAGTATCCTCATGAATTCTCCGGCGGTATGCGTCAGCGTGTTGTCATTGCCATTGCCATGGCCTGCCGCCCGGAAATCCTGATCTGCGATGAACCCACGACTGCTCTTGATGTGACCATCCAGGCACAGATTTTGGGCCTCATCAAAGAAATGCAGAAAAAATACGACCTCACGACGATTTATATCACGCATGACCTCGGCGTGGTTGCCAATGTGGCGGACCGGATTGCCGTTATGTATGCGGGTGATATTGTCGAAGTCGGAAACTGTGAGGAAGTCTTTTACGATCCCCGCCATCCCTATACTTGGGCACTGCTCTCCAGCCTGCCCCAGCTCGGCGTTAAAGGTGAACCGCTCTACTCCATTGAGGGCACCCCGCCGAACCTCTTCCATGAGATTCAGGGCGATGCCTTTGCTCCGCGCAATCCGCAGGCACTCAAGATTGATTTCGTCAAGCGTCCGCCCATGATTGCAGTCAGCCCTACGCACTGTGCCCGCACCTGGCTGCTGGACCCGCGCGCGCCCAAAGTGGAGCCGCCGGAACATATCCGCGTTCTGCGGGAAAAAGGAAAACAGCTTGGTCTGACAAAACAGGAAGGGGAGGTGGCCGACCATGCCTGAGCGGCAAAAACTCGTCGAGGTGGATCATATCCGCGTAGAGTTCGGCAAAAAGAAGCACCCCTTCGTGGCGGTGGACGATGTTTCCTTTGATATTTATAAAGGCGAGATTTTTGGCCTTGTCGGTGAATCCGGCTCGGGCAAAACGACAATCGGCCGTGCTATCATCCGCGCGAACCCCCTTGCGGCCGGAGAAATCCGTCTGAACGGCAAGCGCATTTCCGGCAAGCTGACGCCCGCAGAGGACCGTCAGGTGACCCGGGATGTTCAGATGATTTTCCAGGACCCGATGGACTCGCTCAACGAGCGCGCCAAGGTCGGCTATATCGTGGCGGAGGGGCTGTATGCCCCCGGCCGCCACTATACCGAAGAACAGCGCCGTGAAATGGTGGACAAGGCACTGCAGGACGTCGGCCTGCTGCCGGAATTTGCCAGCCGGTTCCCGCATGAGTTCTCCGGCGGTCAGCGTCAGCGCATCGGCATTGCCCGTGCGTTGGTCCTCAACCCGCAGTTCATTGTGGCGGATGAGCCGATTTCGGCATTGGATATGTCCATCCGCGCTCAGGTGCTGAACCTTCTGGCCAAACTGCAGAAGGAACGCGGCCTGACCTATCTCTTTGTCGCACATGACCTTTCGGTGGTGCGCTTCATCTGCGATCGCATTGCCGTTATCCATAAGGGCAAAATTGTGGAACTGGCCGAGAGTGAGGAGCTGTTTGCCCACCCGCTTCACCCCTACACCAAGGCTCTTCTCTCTGCTATTCCTCAGCCTGACCCCATTGCAGAGCGCAGCAAAAAACTGCTGGTCTATGACCCTGCCTGCCACAACTACACCGAGGAAAAGCCTTTCTGGAGCGAAGTGGCGCCGGGACATTTTATCCTGGCCAATGAGCCGGAACTGGAACAGTACCGCAAGGAACTGTAACAAAAGCCGTGTAACTGTCGCTTCGCCGGCAGACAAAAAAGGCCGTCGCTGAGGCGGCCTTTTTCCGGTTAATGTCTGGTTATAAAGGAGAACGATTCATGCAAGCTATTATCAATGTGCCAATCTGCCCGGTTCAGAGCGCGCCGGAAGCCACAAACCTTGTGGACGAGGTCCTGTTCGGTATGGTGGTGGAAATCACCGGCCCGGCCCGGGACGGCTGGGTTCCGATGCGCACGCATTACCGGTATGAGGGCTATGTTCCCGAAAGTGCACTGGTCACGGATCCGGCGCTTGTGGAACAGTGGCAGGCTTCGTCCCGCCGTATTGTCCGCCACCGTCATTTTGCCGATGTTCTGGCTGAGCCGCGGGTGCAGGGCGCGTTTGTCGCAAAAGGACTCCCGCTCGGCGCACGTCTTGCCGTGACCGGCCCCGCCGATGAGAACGGCTGGCAGCCGGTTCGTCTGCCGGACGGACGCACCGGATTTACCTGCGCAAGCTTCCTCGATACTTTGTGGGAGACCCCCTGTGCCCAAGGCCCCGCACTTCGCCGGGCACTGACCGATGCGGCCCGCTTCTTTGCGGGCACCCAGTACCGCTGGGGCGGCAAGACCCCGCAGGGCGTGGACTGCTCGGGACTTTGCAGTATGTCCTATATGCTTTGCGGCATCAACATCTACCGCGATGCCAGCATTGAACCGGGATTTCCCATTCACCGGATTCATCTCTCCGAAATGCGGGAGGGAGACCTGCTCTATTTCCCGGGCCATATCGCTATGTATCTCGGGGATGGGGAGTACATTCACTCGACTGGGCATAAGGGGGATAACGGCGTGACAATCAACAGCCTCTACCCGGAATCCCCGATTTACCGTAAGGACCTGCCTAACGAGATTGTTGCAATCGGCTCGTATTTTGGCGAAGAATGGAACCCTGAACAGGAAAAAGCCGAATAAAACAACAGCGCACCGCGCCGGAATTTCCGGAACGGTGCGCTTTGTTTATAGATTTTGCTTTACGGGTGAACCTTGAATTCCTGCTCGCAGTAGACGCAGCGATAGCGTCCGCTCGGGGTCAGGGCAAAAATGTGGTCGCAGCCTTCCTCAATCGCAGTGATGCAGCGAGGATTGGTGCAGCGGATGACATTCACCAGGCGCTTGGGCTGGTCGGGACGAACCTTGCGCGTTACATGACCGTTTTCGATAAAGGTCAGCGAAATCTGCGGGTCCACATATCCCAGCACATCAAAATTCAGACCGGAAATATCGCCCTCAATTTTAATGATGTCTTTTTTGACGCTTTTCTGGCTGCGCACGTTCTGGAGCAGCGCAACGCTTGCATCGCTGAGCTTCTCAAGCTCCAGCAGATGGTACAGAGAAAGTCCGGTGCCGGCGGTGATGTGGTCAATGACCACGCCGTTCATGATTTCATCGACATTCAGCACGGAAAAGCCACCTCCCCGGTTTTGGGGTCTTTAAGACCCAGCAGTGTCATGATAAGAGCCATCCGCATATACACGCCGTTGGTGGCCTGTTCAAAGTAGGCCGCACGCGGATCATCATCCACATCCAGCGTGATTTCGTTCACGCGGGGCAGGGGATGAAGCACTGCCATATCGGGCGGCGCCAGCGTCAGCTTTTCAGCGTTGAGAACATAACTGTTCTTGAGCCGGACGTAGTCCTCCTCGTTGAAGAAACGCTCCCGCTGTACGCGAGTCATGTAGAGAATATCCAAATCCGGCAGAGCGCCCTCCAAGCTGCGGGTCTCAACATAGGGGATACCGCGCGGTTCCAGAACTTCCGTGATGATGTAATCCGGAACACGCAGCTCTTCGGGGCTGATCAGCACGAACTTCATGTTATTGCAGCGGGCAAGGCTCTTGATTAGGGAATGGACCGTGCGGCCGAATTTCAGGTCGCCGCACAGGCCGATGGTCAGCCCGTCCAGGGTCCCTTTGCGGCGACGAATCGTCATCATGTCGAGCAGGGTCTGGGTGGGATGGCTGTGACCGCCGTCCCCGGCGTTGATAACCGGGATTCGGCTGTAACGGGAAGCGCGCAGCGGTGCACCCTCTTTGGGATGGCGCATGGCGGCAATGTCAGCGTAGGAGCTGATGATGCGGATGGTGTCCGCAACCGTTTCACCCTTGGAAGCGCTGGAAACACCTCCGTCCGGGAACCCAATGACCTGTCCGCCCAAATTCATCATGGCCGCTTCAAAGGACAGGCGCGTGCGGGTGGAAGGCTCATAGAACAGCGAAGCCAACCGTTTCCGCGCTGCTACGTCCTGGTAGGCGGCAGGATCATCATGAATCCGGTCAGCCAAATCCATGAGTTTATACGTCTCCTCCAGCGTAAAATCCAGAGGGTCGATCAAATGTCTCATCAACAGCCATCCTTTCCAAATTCCTTGTTTTCAAGTATCGGCTGAGATTCATTATAGCATAGACACCGGCAAAAAAGAAGTGCCTTTTCACCCATTCCGTCACTTTTTGCCGTACGGCTTTACATCAGCTTGCGCACGAGTGCAAAGTCAAAAAAGTCCGTGTAAAATGTCCGGCACCGCATGACGGGTCGGCAAAGCCGTGAATAGCAGGTCTCGGTCAGTTCCAGCAGGGCTTGATCCCGGCTCAGCGACAGTGCCCGCCGCACAGCCGGGTCACCAATGGCGGCGTGAACGTGGGTAACCGTGCTCGTCACCTGCGTGCCGCAGATTTCGCTCAGAATATCAAAGACCGGCCGGGAAAAATCAATGTTTTCCAGATGCGCTGCGCCAAAGAAAGAACAGGGAATGATGTCGGTGGAGAACAGCACCGGGCGGTTGTCCGCCAGAACACGCCGGCAGATGTAAACTGCAGGCGCACCCTCCGCAAGACCCAGTGCCCCGGCGGCATCGGCATCAAGCGGGGCGCGGGTTACTTTCAAATCATCGCTGTTGGGCAGATACCCGGCATCGCGTATCATCTGATTAAATTCAAATTTCTGGTCCATGCGGCGGCGCAGTGTCACAACATCCCGGTTGATGACCGTGCCAATGCCCCGCACGCGTTCAATATATCCTTCCCGTTCCAGTTCGCTCAAAGCATCGCGCACAACCGTGCGGCTAACTTTCAGCTGGTCCGCCAACTCAACCTCGGGCGGCAGATGCTCGGCATCCCGGTATTCACCGTCACGCATCTCTGTCAGCAGCCGATCAGCAATCTGACTGGAGATGAGTTCGCCGCCCAAGCGGGGGGAAGGGTCCGTAGACTTCTTCATCAGTTCAGTCCTTTCCTTATGCAAAAAATGCAGACCCGTAAAAGTCATACTTTTATTATAGCATATCTCAGACGGGCAGGAAAGAGGTTTATTCGTTTTCGGCGGCAAAACGGCAGATATCCCGCAGACAGCACCGCTCACAGTACGGTTTCGTCCGTGCTGTGCAGACTTCACGCCCGTGGTAAACCAGCCGGTGACAAAAATCACTGCCTTCCTCGGGCGGAATAATCTTCCAAAGTGCCATCTCCACCTTTTTCGGTTCCTTGATTCCGTCAACCAAGCCAATGCGGTTGCACAGCCGGATGCAGTGGGTGTCTGTGACAATGGCCGGCTTGCCGAAAACATCCCCCATAATCAGGTTGGCACTCTTGCGTCCTACGCCGGGCAGCGCCAGCAGCGCGTCAAAATCATCCGGCACGCGGCAGCCGTATTTGTCTCTCAAAACCCGCATACAAGCGCTGATATCACGAGCCTTGCTGCGCCCAAGCCCGCAGGGACGGACAATCTCCTCGATCTCCTCCGGCTCAGCATCGGCCAATGCGGCAACACTCGGGTATTTGGCAAACAGATCCTGTACCACCACATTGACCCGCGCATCAGTACACTGGGCGGCCAACCGAACTTCCACCAGAAGCTGCCAGGCATGGTCATAATCCAGCGTGCAGTCAGCAAGGGGGTATTCTTTTTTCAGCCGCTCAATACAGACGGCCGCCAGTTCCTTTTTATCCATGGGTATCCTCTTTTCGTACATCAATGGTTCGTAAAATGTGAAAAAGATGCAAATTGGTCTATAATAGCAATTCTCTGCTTGATTCTACCATGGAAAACAGCTATAATTCAAGATAATAAATCAAAAAAAGAAAGGGTCAGTCCATGGAACCTCTTGCACAGCGCCTGCGCCCCCGCACACTGGATGAAGTCTGCGGCCAACGCCATCTTTTGGCTCCCGGCCAGGTGTTCCGCCGCACCATTGACAGCGGCAAAATCCCTAATATGATTTTCTACGGCCCTTCCGGCGTGGGTAAAACAACGGTCGCGGGCATTATAGCGGCCAACAGCGGAATGAGACTGTATAAACTCAACGGCACAACGGCCTCGACCAGTGACATTAAAAGTGTTCTGTCTGATATCGGAACGCTCAGCGCCGCAGGCGGCATCCTGCTCTACCTGGATGAGATTCAATATTTTAACAAGCGCCAACAGCAAAGTTTGCTTGAATGTGTGGAGCAGGGGACGGTAACTCTGATTGCTTCCACAACCGAGAACCCCTATTTTTATGTGTATAATGCCCTTCTTTCCCGCTGCACGGTCTTTGAGTTCAAATCTCTGACGGCACAGGATATTGAGCAAGGCGTGCGTAATGCCGCACAGCGCCTCAGTGAAGCGGACGGCATTGCAGTCTCCATTCCTCCTGATGCGCTGAGTTACCTTGCCCAAAGCGCGGGCGGCGATATGCGCAAAGCACTTGGCAACCTCGAATTTGCCGTGACTGCTGCACCTGTGGAGAATGGGACGCGCACAATCACGCTCGATATGGTCACGCAGGTGGCCCAGCGCACCGCTATGCGGTATGACAAGCTGGGGGATGACCACTATGATATTGTTTCGGCCTACCAGAAATCCATGCGTGGCTCCGACCCGGATGCAGCACTGCACTATCTGGCCCGGCTCCTTGAAGCGGGGGACCTGCCCAGTGCCTGCCGCCGCCTGATGGTCTGCGCCTGTGAGGATGTCGGGCTGGCCTATCCGCAGATTATCCCGATTGTCAAGGCGGCTGTGGATGCCGCCAATATGCTCGGCCTGCCGGAAGCCCGGATTCCGCTGGCCGATGCGGTGGTGCTCGTTGCAACAAGCCCCAAGTCAAATTCGGCTTACAAGGGAATCAATGCAGCGATGGCGGATGTACAGGCAGGGCGCAGCGGGCCAATTCCGCGCCAGCTTCAGAACAAGCACTATGACGGTGAAGATGCTGCCGTCAAGGGTCAGAACTACAAGTACGCGCACGATTACCCGCACCACTGGGTCGAGCAGCAGTATCTTCCGGATGCCATCAGGGACCGAAAATATTACACATTCGGTGACAACAAAAACGAACAGGCAGCTGCTGCTTACTGGAGACGTATTAAGGACGAAGAATAACAAAAATTGTCTGAGGAATTGGCGAATTTTACAGAAAATTCAAAAATCTACATATTGCACAAAAAAATTAGACTGTTTTTGTGCAAACAATCTTTACGCAAACGTTGGTTTTAACAATCGGCTTTGACAACTTTTTTACAATCTGTTCCTGTTAATTGCTGAAAAAAATCGAAGCTGCGCATAGAATTTTCGCAAATTCGTCACATATCTGACAGTTGACAAAGAGTTGTTACATTTAGTACAATACAAACGTATTAAACAAATCCCGCAAGAAGGCGGGTATATGTTATTGTGTAAGGAGACTTTTGCCATGCGTTACTCACATCAGCGGGAACTGATCCTGCGTGAGGTTCTGTCCCGGGATGACCATCCCACTGCGGAACAGATTTGTACCTCTCTGCGCTCAGACTGCCCGCGTCTCAGCTTGGGCACCGTGTACCGTGATCTGAACACTCTGGTTGATATCGGTAAAGTGCGGCGCGTTTCGATCCCTGGTGAGGCAGACCGTTTTGAAAGCCCGGCCGAGAATCATCAGCATCTGTATTGCCGCTCCTGCCATAAGGTTGAGAGCATCCATATTCCTGATGAGCAGCTGAAGGCCCTTGTTAATGCCTGCCCCGGCATTAAGCCCGAGGATTACACCCTCACGGTCTTTGGTCTGTGCAGTGAATGTGCAGCGAAGGAGTAAGATTGACGCTGTGATCCGAAACACCTCTTTGATAACAACACCCGTGTTCCGCTTAACCCCGGAAAACGGGTGTTTTTCTTTGCCCAAAAATCCGGAAATGTCCCAAAAATCCGTGTTGGAAACGATCTATAAATCCCCGGCGGCTTGAGGGGCGCGTGTGTTTGTGATACAATTTTATCAGAAACTCCGACATTTTATTATTGTGAGGTGAAAAGAATATGTCTGAACTCTTGTGTGAAAGGTTGTCCTACCCATCGGCAGACGGACGGCACACGTCGGCCGGTTATATTTATACCGTTTCCGGTGTTCCGGTCCGTGCCGTGCTTCAGCTCAGCCACGGAATGTGCGAATATGTGGAACGCTATCGTCCGATGGCACAGTGGTATGCGGAGCATGGAATTGCCCTCGCCGGCAATGACCACCTCGGCCACGGCGCAACCGCAGGTGTCGAGGACCGCGGCTATTATGGGGAGAAAAACGGCCGCCGCCATGTTCTTGAGGATTTGCACACCATGAACGGGCTGATTCATGAGCGCTTCCCGGGATTGCCGGTATTCCTCTACGGGCACAGTATGGGCAGCTTCTATGCCCGCTGGTATGCGGCTGAATGGCCGGAAACGATTGACGGCGTTATCATCAGCGGCACGGCGGGACCGTCCGTTACCAATCGGGCCGGCTATCTGCTAGCGGCGCTCATCGCGACTGTGCGGGGTGAAAAATACGTTTCACCCCTGATGGTCAGCATGAACTTCGGCAGCTACTGCAAGCGCATTGAGCACCCGTCTTCCGCCAATGACTGGCTGACCCGGGATGCGGAGGTGGTCCGTGCCTACGATGCGGACCCGCTGTGTACCTTCCGCTTCACCGCTTCCACCTATCGGGAAATGCTGGGAACCCTCAACACGGTCAGCAGCAGGAAATGGGCGAAGAACTTCCCGCAAAAACTTCCGGTCCTTTTTGTGGCTGGTGATGCGGACCCCGTTGGCAATTACGGTGCCGGAGTGCGCAAAGTCTGGGCTATGCTTGGGGATGCCGGAGTGGAGGACCTTACCTGCCAGATTTGGGAGGGGGACCGCCATGAACTGCATAACGAATTGAACCGTGAGGAAGTCTTTGACTATGTTCTCGGTTGGCTTGAACTTCATTTGAGCGAGACCGCCAGCACAGAGCAGCAAACGGCGGCTGCACAAAGCAGCAATACATAACAAAAAGGCGCGGAGTTGTTGAAAACTCTGCGCCTTTTCCTCTGCGTTGATTTTTGCTTAAATCAGTTTCCCATCAGGAAATCAAGAACATCCCAGCCATCCCCGCCGTTCTGACGGTACAGTTCGGTGTACCCGCAGCTGCAGCAGGAAATCGTGATGAACTTTTTGTTTTGAACATCAAATATTTTTGCAAAGTTTCCGCCGGTCGCCTGAAGACGGTCGGATTCATACTGCTGACAGCCGCATTTCGGGCAGACATACTGTCGCTTTTCCATAATTTCCTCCTATTTCCTTATTTAATAGAGGGACGCGTAAGGAAAATCAAAAAATCATTTTCAGATTTTACGAATCATATCCGCCATGGGCAGCGCCGCGGCGGTGGGCATAATTTTGGCGGCAGCACGGTGAAGCGTGCAGACAAGACCCGGCGTGCTGACCCGAATGTTGTGCCGGCTGTCCCGCAAGGCACGCCGGACCACGTCGGAACTGCGGGAAGCCAGAGGATAATGGCGGAATCCCTGCCCATTTGCACTCGCAACGCCGATGAATTCGGTGTCTTTGACCCAGTAGGGGCAGACGGCCGTCACCTTAATGCCGGCGGGCTTCAGTTCGTAGTGGAGAGACTGCGTGTAACTCAGCAAAAATGCTTTGGTGGCTGCGTAGACATTCAGCCCCGGCATCGGCTGAAATCCCACAGTGGAGCAGATTTCCAGCACGCGGCTGCCCGAGTGAAGGTAGGGGAACGCCGCATCGGTGACTTCCACGGCCGCACGGCAGTTCAGGTTAACCATGTTGGCCAAATCCCGCTCCGGCAAATCCACCGTGGAGCCAATCCGTCCCATGCCGGCCGCGTTCACCAGAACCCGCAGATCCGGCTTGTGCACTGCCAACGTGTGCCGCAGTTCCTCAAGACATTCCGGCTTTGTCAGGTCCAGCGCTAGCACACGAACAGGGAGCGGGCAGACGGTCCGCAGCTCCTCCAGTTTTTCACGCCGCCGTGCAACGACCCAAATCTCATCAAGACCCGGTTCATGCGCAAGCTGACGAACAAATTCGCGCCCCAATCCGCTTGAGGCGCCGGTCACCAATGCAATTCTCATGGCAGTTTCCTCAGTCACAGGGCAGATTTGGCCGGTCTTGGTCGCCGTCCGCCTTGAACATCACAAAATTTTCGGGCTGGTTGGTAAAGTAATAATATTCGGTGTTTTCGCGCAGCGGCGGCGTCAGGTAGTTGGGGATGATAACGCCGTCATCTTCCAGCCGCTCACGAAACCCGGCGGCTGACCAAACTTCCGGCGGGATGCCGATATTGTAGCAGTCCATGTATTCGGCGCCGGCCTTGAGCAAAATGTCATCAAGCGCTCTGCCGATGCGGGGCAGAACTTCATCGGACCCGACAAAGTCCACCAGGCGCACCACCGGCACGCAGCCGGTTTCTTCTGCTGTGACGGTGCGTGTCACGGCATAGGCCAGAAGGCGGCTGTTTTCCAGAACGGCCCACACGTCATAATGAAAATGCGGATAGTTGAAATACCGCCGTTCCAGATACCACAAATCCTTGCGGGGCGTGTGGGGGGAAGGGGGAAGCCCCAGAGCGCGCAGTGCGGCGGCATCGGGAACCTTTTCCAGCGAAAGAGGGGACTCTGCGGACGGTTCCGGCTGTGCCGCACCGTCCGGCTTTGCGAGCACCCAGCCCTCGGACCCCGGCGTGCCAAGACGGTAATAATGCCGCAGGCGTTCGGCAGTCCAGCCTAAGAAGTGATAGAGCACGCAGGTGTTGGCCCGGATGTTGTTGCAGGCAACCACTTTGGCACCGAGCAGGCCGGGCAGGGCATCCATCAGTTCCAGGCCAACCCCGTTGTGGCCTTTGGATGCGACCCACACCGAGACCCAGACGTCTGCCCCAGAATCCCGGCTGGCCGGGATGTAGCCGGCGGCGCTCAGGTAGGCACCGTCCTGCTCCGCCACAGCAAAGCGCGGCCCGGCGGAAGCGGCATAGTAATATTCATAAAACTCCCGCCGGTTGAGCAGCGGGAGGCGCATATCAAAATGTGCGTTGATAAAGTCGATGATGGCGCCGTCCTCACCGGGGCGGGCCAAGCGGAACACCACATCAGACAATGGCGGACCCTCCTGTGACGGGAAGCGTCACGCCGGTGATGAAGCGCGCTTCCTCGCTGAGCAGAAAGGCCATGGCCGGAACCACATCATCCGGCGTAGCGTTGCGCCCCATGGGGTTTTCCTCAGCCGCAGCCTTGACAATCAGCTCGGGCGTATCCTTTAAGAAATGTGTTTCCATCATGCTGGGGGCCACGCAGTTGACGGTCACGCCAAAGCGGGCATACTCCACTGCCAGGCTTTTCACAAGTCCGCCGACTGCGCTCTTGTTCATCACATAGGAGGCCGTGAACTTGGGCGGGCAGCCGATGGTGTAGCTGGTCTGGATGAAAAGCACACGCCCGAACTTTGCCTTGCTCATGGCAGGCAGAACGGCCTTGCAGAGCTTGACGGCGGAATGAAGCTGAATCTCCCAGTCTTTCTGGAACCGCTCCTCGTCAAAATTTTTGAACTTTGTGTTCACCACGGGCAGCGCCGGCAGATGAATGAAGTGGGTGGGCGCGGGACCGGTGCCCGTGATAAGCTGACAAAAAGCATCCACCTTATAGGGATCCGAGAGGTCCACGTCAAAAGGACGAATCAGACCCGGAAATTCCTGCATCAGCGGAACGAGCTTTTCCACATCGCCGCAGCCCTGTGCCAGAATCAGGCGCTCCTCGCCGGGTGCTTCGGTGAGCAAACGGCGAATCAGGGCGGTGCCTACATCGCTGGTGGCACCGGTGATCAGATATGTATAGGACATAAAAATTCCCTCACTTTGCCAGTCCGGCTTTGATAATGCCGCGGGTGACCCGTTTGCCGTCCTGATTGGTGATGACGGCTTTGATTTCCGCCTCGGACACAGCCTCGCTCACGCTGACCACCGTGCCGGTGACGGTGAGCGTGTCACCAATAAAGACCGGCTTGGCAAACTTGCACTCCACACCGTGGAGCAGACAATGCTCCCCGGGAAGGTAGACGCCTGCCAGCGTGGAGAGAAAACTTGCGCCAAGCATTCCGTATACCACCCGGCCGGGATAACCGCGGCCGCGGGCATAGTCCTCATCCATGTGAATGGGGGAAACGTCCCCCGTGATGGCACAGAACTGCTCCATCATTTCGGCCGTGACTGTTACGGTAAAACTCTCAGTCAGGCCGGGCGTCATATCAGCCAGTGTATAATGGTTCATCGTTCAGCCTGCCATCCGCTTGACAAGATCCAGCAGATCGCCGACATCCTTGAGATTGCGCACATCGGCCAGCTTGAATTTGATGTTGAATTTCTTTTCAATCGCGGTGAGCAGGTTGATCTGCTCCAGGCTGTCCCAATCCTCAATGTCATCGGAGCAGGTATCGCGGGTGATTACGAGGGTATCATCGTCAAAATTGTCGCGGAAGATTTCCTGTACGGCTTCCAGAATTTCCTGTTCAGTCATGGGGTACACTCCTTACTATAATGAAAGTTACAGCATCAGTGTACCATAAACTTGGCGGCAAAACAAGATATCTGTGCTTTTCACAGACCGTAATCTTCCAGCTTTTGCTGAAGCTCGGCTTCGTCCTGCACGGTAATGCCCTGCTGAAGGGCCAGAACATCCGCCTCGGGCAGCAGGCGAGTGTAAATATCATATCGTGCCAGGGGGCCGGATCCATCGGCGGCGTAAAGGGCCAGATAGCCGGCGCTGTCCTTGAGCAGGTAGCGGGGCTCAGCGGGCGTGCGGCGTTTGTCTGCCGCAAACCAGAAAATTCCTGCCAGGATGCAGAGCACGGCCAGAACACCCAGTAAAATAAAATATGCCCGGAAAGCTTTCGGCATTTCGCGCTTCATGGGGCACGGACCTCCCTTTTGTAAATTTCACAAATAAAATTGTACGTTCCTGCAAAAAGTATTGCCGGAAAGAAGGCACTTCAATCAAAAAAGAGTGAAATTTCTTTGATGGACCCTGTACTTTTGGGAAGACTTTGTGATATAATTCAATCTATGACACTATGCAATTCTGTGTGACCGCCGCCCGGCGGGCGCCTGACTGTATAAAATCTGTGCTGTTCCTGTGCATGAGCTATGGTACAGCACATCCAAAGACACTAAAGGAGGCGGTCCCCATAGACCCCAAAGAACAACGGCATATTTCCATGCAGGGTGCTAAAGGCCCCGGAAATGCCGCCGGTACCGCAAAGAACGGGAAAAAATCCGGAAAAAACAAGAAAAAACGCCGTCACAGCATATTTGGTTATGTGATGCGGTTCATCGGATGTCTGCTCTGCGTCTGCGTTATGGCAGCCAGCGTAGGCGGCGTGCTGCTCTCACTCTATGTGGTGCAGGTCACGGAGGACCCGGAAGGCAAACTGGACCTCGATGAGCAGAAACTCAAGGAAACCTCCATTGTCTATGACATCAACGGGAACGTGGATACCACCTTCGCCGGTGAAAATAACCGAATCTGGCGTGAACTTTCCGCTATGCCGGAAAATCTCCAGAATGCTGTGGTAGCAATCGAGGACAAGGATTTCTACAATGAGCCGGGCATTAACATCAAGCGTACCATTGCCGCCGCCCTCAACGAACTTACAGGCGGTCAGCTCCTCGGTTCCCGCCAGGGCGCGTCCACGCTTGAACAGCAGCTTATTAAAAACCTGACGGGCGATGATGAGCAGGATGTCATGCGCAAAGTGCGCGAAATCTTCCGTGCACTGGGCCTTGCCAACCGGTACAGCAAAGAGACGATTCTCGAAGCCTACCTCAACACCATCCCGCTGACCGGAACCATCTATGGCATGGAAGCCGGCGCCAACCAGTATTTTGATAAGCACGTTGAGGATTTGACGCTCTCGGAGTGCGCAATCCTGGCCTCCATCACCAAGAATCCCAAGCGTTATAACCCAGCCACCAACCCTGAAATGCTCACCCAGCGCCGCAATCATGTGCTGAATGAGATGTATAACCAGGGCTACATCACGCAAGAAGAATGTGCTGCTGCCAAGAATGAGCCAATCACCCTTGCGGAGAGTAAGAGCGTAACCGAGAAGGTGACGCGCACTTCGCGCAATTCCTACTTTGACGATGCGCTCTTTGAAGATGTGACACAGGCCATTATGGAAAAAGAAAATTGCACCCGCGCTGAGGCGCAGGACGTGATTTTCTCTGATGGTCTGCGCATTTACTCCACGTTGGACCCCACAGCCCAGTCGGCAATGGAAGAAATCATGCTCAACGAGGATACCGGCAGCGGAGAACTGTTCCCGGCCCTGTGGCATGCGGAAGAGGTCTCCTCCACGATTCCGGTGGATGCCGAAATCACCTATGACGAGAATCACCGCCCCCTCAATCCGGACGGCTCGCAGGTCTTTGCGGATGATGACATCCCCATTTATACCGACAAAACTAACGCAATCTATAAGACAGGCAAGTCCAGCGATGGACAGTATCTTGTCTTTTATGAGAATGTCCGCACGCAGGCAGCCATGGCCTCCGTCAGTATGGAGGACGGCCACCGCGGTGAAATCGTTGCCCTTGTGGGCGGCCTTGGCGAAAAACAGGTGGACCGCGGTACCAACCGCGCGACTATTCCACATCAGACCGGTTCCACGATGAAACCCATCGCAGCGTACTGCCTGGCGCTGGATAACCACATTATCAACTACTCGCGTCCCATCACGGATTCGCCGTACTACCTCAAGAGTGACCATCAGGTGCTTGACGTGGACCGCTGCCTGAAACTCGGCCTCTCCACCGACAAGTATAATGCAGCCAACCAAGCCCGCGACGATGTGTGGCGCGACTGGCCCACCAACTACGGCGGTGTAGGCGGCAACGGCGATTTGATGCTGGTCTATGATGCACTTCGCCGTTCCTACAACACGGTTGCGGTCTGGATTGGTTCCTATGTGGGCGCAGAGGAAATGTTCGATTTCGTTCACGATACCCTGAACTGCCAGTATCTTGATCCCGAGACGGACGTGGATTTGGCACCTATGGTCCTTGGCTCCCAGAGCCAGGGCATGACAGTGGTGGAATTGGCCGGTGCGTACAGCATCTTCAATGACGGTAAGTTTACCACACCCCACTATTGGACGGAAATTTACGACTCTAACGGAAATCTTTATCTGGACAACTCCAAGCGCGTTACCACGGTACAAGCCATCGACCCCTCCACGGCAACCATTATGAACCGGCTGCTCAGCAATGTCTGGGTCTCTCCCGGTACGGCCGCCGGCAAAAAGCCGGATGTCAACGGTCTTGATGCCGTAGGTAAAACCGGTACGACCAGCGATTATAAGGACTATACCTTCTGCGGTCTGTCGCCGTATTACAGCACGGCTGTCTGGTGGGGCTATGATAAACCTTACAGTATGTGGGGCGTGGACGGAAGCCTCGGCAACAGCGGCAAACCGACACAGAATGCCTTCAAACTGTATATGGAAGCTGCTCAGGCGGATAAGGCTTACAAGGATTTCTACTTTGATGAGAACGTCAAGCAGTACCAGTTTAATCCCTCCACCGGTGCGATTGTCTCTGGCGGCGGTCAGACTGGCTATTATACCGATGATAACCTGCCGGATACCAGCTATTCGACATTGGAAGAGCCGGATCTGCAGCTGATTGACCCTGCTGCTGAATAACTGTAATCTTAACACCCTGCCCGCCGTATGCGGACAGGGTGTTTTTGATTCAAAAACACTGTGCACCTGCGGCAATCGGCTGAAAAGTTTGCGGCATTCAACCAAAGAGGCTGTGCAGCCTGCCCAAAATCCCGAATTTTGTACAAAAATGCTTGCATCCGGGCAAAGGGTGTGATATGATTATCCCTGTTGTGAATACATCTGTACACAGGAGGGAAACAATCATGGCGGATCGCCGCTTTTTATTGGTGGACAGTTCAGTCTTGCCCGATGTCTTCCTCAAGGTCCTTCAGGCCAAGGAACTGCTTGCTTCGGGCAGCGTGAGTAATATCTCTACGGCAGCGCGTCAGGCAGGGATTTCCCGCAGCGCGTTCTATAAATATAAGGATTATGTCTTTGATGCCGAGATGGGGCGGGAGACGATCACAGTTATTGCTACGCTGCTTGATAAAACCGGCGCGCTGCAAAGCCTGCTCACCGGAATCTCTGCGGCGGGCGCATCTATTGTGACCATCACGCAGTCCCGACCGGAAAATGGTACTGCACAGGTGGAGGTAACCGTTCGCACAGGCACGATGCAGATGACTGTGGAGGATATGCTGGGGCGTCTGGCCCGCCAGACCTATGTGGTAGAAGTTCATCGCGGGACCTGAAAAAGGAAAGAACACCGGGGCAGGGGCGTGTACGTCGCCCGCCGCATACAATACCAAGGACACTGTTTTTTTCCCGGATAGGAAAAGAGCAGATAAACGACAAAAGGGGAAAATATCATGGCTAAAATCGCAATTATGGGCTTCGGTACAGTCGGAAGCGGCGTTCTGGAAGTCTGCCGCCGCAATGCTGCATCCATCGCCCGCCGTGCCGGGGAGCCGGTCGAGGTCAAATACATTTTGGATGTGCGGGATTTTTCCGATTCCCCGGATGCTGCACTCTTTGTCAAGGATATTGACACGATTCTTGCCGATCCCGAGGTATCCGTGGTTGTGGAAACCATCGGCGGCACCCGCTTTGCCTATCCGTATGTTCGCCGCTGCCTTGAGAGCGGCCGCAGTGTCTGCACCTCCAATAAAGAGATGGTAGCCACTTACGGCGCGGAACTTCTCGCTTTGGCACGGGAACACAATGCTGCGTTCCTCTTTGAGGCCAGCGTGGGCGGCGGTACGCCCATTATCACGCCGATGCACCAGTGCCTTGCCGCCAATCATATCAGCGAGATTCAGGGCATTGTCAATGGCACGACCAACTTCATGCTTACCAAGATGAAGCGGGAAAACATGGGCTTCGATGCCGCGCTGAAAATTGCGCAGGACCTCGGCTATGCCGAGACAAAAGACCCCAGCGATGACGTGGATGGCCGCGATGCCTGCCGCAAGATTGCCATTCTTGGCAGTCTTGCCTGCGGTCATCACATCTATCCCGACAATATCCCGACCCGCGGCATCCGCGCGATTACGGTGGAGGATATCGCCGCCGCCGAGGCACTCGAGAGCGCCGTTAAGCTGATTGCATGGTACCGTGAAACACCGGACGGTTCAATGGCTGCCGGCGTCGAACCGATGCTTGTGCCGGATACAAATCAGCTGGCCTGCGTCAATGACGTCTTTAACGCCGTCTTGATGAAAGGTGATATGCTGGGTGACGTTGTCTTCTACGGCAAGGGCGCGGGCAAACTCCCCACCGCCAGCGCCGTTGTGGCGGATGTCATTGATGCCATCAAGGAAGGCAGCAAGATTCATGACAGCCTGTTCTGGAAGCCGGCGGAAAAACTTGACCATATGCTGACCGATTCCAACGCATACTCCTGGTATGTTCGGACTTCCGGCGTGTCTGCGGCGGTACTTCCGAGCGTGTGCGGCGCAGGCCGTCCGGTCTTTGACCATGGCAATTCGGCTGCCTACCTTGTGGACAGTGCCACGGCAGCGGATATCGAAACCATTGCGCAGAAACTCGCAGTGCTGGGCGGAGCGCTTGAACTGGCACTCAAAAAACTTCCGGAGTAAACTCGGTCAAAAAGGGGAAAGAGACGATGATCACCGTTACCGTACCGGCCACAAGCGCCAATGTGGGCGCAGGGTTTGACAGCTTGGGCCTTGCCCTTTCCATGCACAATGTTTTTACTTTTGAGGAATGTGACCGTATCCGCATTTCCTCGGTGGATGGCACCCGCGTTCCTACCGGTGCCAACAATCTTGTTTACCGCAGTGCCCGTGCTGTCTATGACCAGCTGGGAATCCCGCTGCGCGGTCTGCGCATCACACAGCGCAACACCATTCCGATGGCCCGCGGGCTTGGCTCCAGTTCTGCCTGCATTGTGGCGGGCATCTTAGGGGCCAATGCACTGCTCGGCAATAAATTGACCAACCGCCAGATGCTGACCCTTGCCACTGCGATTGAGGGACATCCCGACAACGTGGCGCCTGCCATGCTCGGAGGATTTGTCACCAGCGTTTATGATGAGGGGCAGGTGTACAGCGTCAAAAAGATGATTGATGAACAGCTTGCCTTTGCGGCTTTTGTGCCGGATTTCAGGCTGCTCACTTCCAAAGCCCGCGCCGCGCTGCCCGCCATGGTCAGTCATAAGGATGCAGTTTATAATCTGTCCCGTGCCGCACTGGCCACAGCGGCCTTCTGTGACGGCGATTATAGCCTGCTCGGCGTGGCCACCAAGGATGCTATTCACCAAAAATACCGTCTCCCGCTCATTGAAGGCGGCGAGGAGGTTGAGGAACTGGCACAGGATCTCGGCGCAATGGCTGTCTATATCTCGGGCGCTGGTCCCACCATTATGGCGGTGGTCCGGCAGGACGATGAGGAATTTTTTGCCCGTGCCCGGGAAGGATTGTCCCAGAGCGAAAAGCTGAAGCATTTTACCGTTCATCGCCTGCTTCCGGATAATGTGGGCGCTACGGTGGAATAAACAGGGAGGAAAGTCTGTATGGGTCTTATCGTACAAAAATTTGGCGGGACTTCGGTCAAGGACCGGAACCGCATCTTCAACGTGGCGCGTATTGTGGCCAACACCCGCAATCAAGGCAATGATGTGGTCGTTGTTGTCTCTGCTCAGGGCGACACGACTGATGACCTCATTGCTAAGGCTGCCGAGATTACCGGTGACCCATCTCATCGTGAGATGGATATGCTGCTGGCTACCGGCGAACAGATTTCGATTTCTCTGCTGGCAATGGCTTTGCAGGAAATCGGCGTGCCTGCCATCAGCCTGACCGGCTGGCAGGCGGGCTTTACCACCGATCGCGCTTACACCAAGGCACGCATTAAGCGCCTCAACACCGAGCGTGTGGAGAGCGAACTGGCCCGCAACCGTGTTGTTGTTGTGGCCGGATTCCAGGGTCTCAACCGTTCGGATGATATCACGACTCTCGGACGCGGAGGAAGTGATACTTCCGCTGTGGCATTGGCTGCGGCGCTCCATGCGGACCGCTGCCAGATTTTCACCGATGTGGAAGGTGTGTACACCGCTGACCCGCGCAAGATTCCCAAGGCGACCAAGCTCAAGGAAATCACCTTTGACGAAATGCTGGAGCTTGCCTCGCTGGGCGCGCAGGTGCTCAACAACCGCAGCGTAGAGCTTGCCAAGAAATATGGCGTCGAGCTGGAGGTCCTCTCCAGCATCAATCCGGTGCCCGGCACCGTTGTTAAGGAGGAAACCAAAGTGGAAGGTATGCTGATCAAGGGCGTCGCCAAGGATGAGGACGTCGCCGTTATCTCGATTCTTGAAGTTCCCGATGTGCCCGGTATGTCCTTTAAAGTGTTCAGCCTGTTGGCGCAGAAGAATATTAACGTTGATATTATCCTTCAGTCCTCCGGCCGTGACGGCTGCAAGGACGTCATCTTCACCTGCCCCAAGGGTGAGGCGGAGTCGGCGCTCACGGTCCTCAACGCGAACCGCAGCCGTTTCGGCGGCGGTGAGATTACCATCAACCGCGATGTCGCCAAAGTCAGTGTGGTAGGCGCCGGTATGCAGAGCCACCCCGGTACGGCTTCCACCATGTTCGAGGCTCTTTACAGCCAGAACATCAACATTCATATGATTTCCACCAGTGAAATCAAAATCAGCGTCATTATCGACAAGGCAGACGCCGACAGGGCTGTTGCCGCCATCCATGACGCGTTCATCCAGTAAATAAACCGGAGCTCACGAATTTGGCCTCTTGCTTGCCGTTCCCGGCGGGCAGGGGGCTTTTCCGCGTCTGTGATGACAGAATAACGCTTGCTCTGCTCTTGACAGAGGTGATATAATCAGACAAAGATTCCCAAAGATAGGAATCGGCTTGGGAATTCTTTGCCCGGGAAAGTCCGGATTTGAAAGGAGTGCATAATGTCAACCTACGGTTCTGAAGAAAAAAAGACCAGCCCATGGCTGATTGTGTTCCGTATTATATTTACCCTTGCACTGATTTGCTGCATCCTGTTTATTTTCCACAACTCTCTGGAGGTGGGGAGCGTCTCTTCGGCCCGCAGCCAGGCTGTCATGCAAAAGGTCAACTCGGTTCTTGCCAAGGTGCATCTCGGCCCTCTTAGTCAGCACACGATCCGCAAACTGGCGCATTTTTCTGAGTTCTTGCTGGAAGGCTTTCTTCTGATGCTCTGCCTGCGCGTTTATACCAGGCGTTTTGTGCGTCATGTGAGCTGGCCGCTGCTGGGCGGTCTTGCAACAGCTTTGATGGATGAAACCATTCAGCGCTGGATTCCGGGCCGCACCTCCTCGGTGGTGGATGTCTGGATTGATTTCGCCGGAGTGGTGGCGGGGCTTTTTGCGGCACTGCTCATTCTTCTTATTGTGCGGGGCATCACCTCATTCTACGCTGTAAAAAAGGAAAACCGCCGTCTGCGGGCTGAGCGGGAAGAACTGCTTCGCCAGCAGCGGGAAGACCGCATCAATGCGGATGACCGCCCTCAGCATACCGACAGGAGGAATTATTTATGACTGAACAACAGGCAATCAATGCCATTCATGCGCTGCCCCGTATGGCAAAAGGCGGCGCATCTCTGACCCGGATGCAGGCACTTTTGGATCAGCTGGGCAACCCGGAAAAAGAACTCAAATGTATTCATATTGCAGGAACGAATGGCAAGGGGACCCTTGCTGCCATGACTTCCTCTATCCTGACCCACGCGGGTTACAAAACCGGTATGACCATCAGCCCGTATGTGCTGAATTTTCGGGAACGGTTCCAGATTGATGGAAAAATGATTCCGCCGCGCACACTGGCCTCCCTTACGGCACGTGTGCTGGATGCTGCCGATGCGGTTGAGGCGCAGGGCGGGGAAGGCCCGGTGGAATTTGAGGCAGTCACCGCTATCGCATTCCTTTGGTTTGCCCGCGAAAAGTGTGATTTTGTGGTGCTGGAAACCGGTCTCGGCGGCCGGTATGATGCCACGAACGTCATTCCGTCGCCCCTTGTGGCTGCAATCACCCGCATTGGCCTTGATCATACCGAAATCCTCGGGGAAACTCTGCCCGAGATTGCCGCCGAAAAAGCAGGCATTATCAAGGAAGGCTGTGCTGTGGTGTGCTATCCCGAACAGCCGGAAGAAGCAATGGGACCGCTGTTCAATGCTGCCGCCGAGGCGCATACCTCCATCATTACGCCTGACCTTGAGGACCTGCAATTCCTCAAGTGCCGTCCGCTGGAAAACTATATCGACTATGGCGGCTACCGCGTCAAGCTGCCGTTCCCCGGAAAACACCAGGCCAACCATGCCGCTATGGCGGTGGAGATTGCACTGACGCTCTGGCGGGAGTACGGCTATGAAATCCCCGATGATGCCATTGAGGCAGGCCTGCGTGAGGCTTCGATGCCGGCGCGCATCGAAGTTCTGCGCCGCCACCCGCTGCTCCTTCTGGACGGCTGCCATAACCCGGACGGAACGGCGGCCCTCGCCGCTACGCTTGCCGATGCAGGCTATGACGGGAATCTTGTGGGTGTAATCGGTATGCTCGAGGATAAAAACTGCGAGAAAATGCTGGAAAACCTTGCGCCCTGTTTTGACAAGGCGTTCACGGTCACACCCGACAGCCCCCGCGCCATGACGGCGGAGGAACTGCAGGAGCGTGCCAAATTCCACATGGATGCCGAAGCGGCCAAGAGCGTGCCGGCTGCTATCAAACAAGCGATTGCCTGGGCAGATGAAAACAATCTGGCCGGCGTAGTTGTCTGCGGAAGTCTCTATCTGGCGGCTGAAGCGCGCCCGTACCTTCTCAAAGAAGCACAAAAGTAATCTCTGCCGCCCGGATTTGGCAAAATATTGCACCAAAGCCCTGTATACTGGTAACAAACCGGTATGCAGGGCTTTTCTTTTGGCTCTGCCTGCCCCATTGTAAGGAAGGTGGACAATCCTTGGCAAACGTATGTTTCGTCCCCGCAGGAGGTACGCTTGCGGCTTATCTGACCGGAGAAATCGACCACCATGCGGCGCAGACTCTTCGCAGAGAGATTGATGCACAGGTGGATTCCCGTATGCCGGAACTGCTCACGATGGATTTTTCCGGAGTAACGTTTATGGATTCTTCCGGCGTTGGACTGATTCTGGGACGGAGCCGGCATATGGCAGGGCTGGGAGGACGGCTGATTGTCCAGAACGCACCGGCCGCCGTTCGCCGTATGCTGGATTTGGCGCATATTCATTATGTATAAATGGGGGACGTACCATGAAAATGCTCAATCAGGTCAAATTTACATTCCTCAGCCGAAGCGTCAACGAGGGCTTTGCCCGCGCCGCGCTCGCCGCTTTTCTGGCCCAGGCGGACCCCACGGTTCCGCAGCTGGCTGACATCAAGACGGCGGTCTCAGAAGCGGTCACCAACTGCATTGTTCACGCTTATCCGAATATGGTCGGCCCCATTACCATGACGGCGGTACTTTATGAAGGCGGCACGGTCCGCATTACGATTACCGACCGGGGGGTCGGAATTCCCGATGTGGAAAAAGCAATGGAGCCACTGTTCACAACAGGTAACCCCGAGGAACGTTCCGGTCTGGGGTTCGCTGTTATGCAGAGCTTTATGGATAAGGTTCGCGTCTCCTCCGCGCCATCCCGCGGTACCCGTGTGACAATGACCAAACACCTTGACACAAAATGACCCTCCTTACATATATACCGAAGGAGGCCCCACCATGAGCACCAATTCCACGGCTCTGTTTACAGAACTCCCGCGTGCAGAATTTATCAGCCGAAATCTCGGCCTTGTCCACTCCTGCGCGGGCCGCTTCACCGGGCGCGGCATTGAATATGAGGAACTCTACTCTGCGGGTTGTCTTGGCCTGGTCAAGGCGTGCGGTGGATTTGACCCGGCACGGGGCGTCTGCTTTTCCACCTATGCGGTGCCGGTTATTTTGGGAGAAATCAAAAAACTGTTCCGAGACGGCGGTACTGTTAAGGTCAGCCGCTCTGTGAAGGAACTGGGACTCAAAGTAACGGCGGAAAGGGAACGGCTCCTCAAAAGTGCCGGTACAGAACCGACTGTGGCGCAGTTGGCGGAAGCGCTGGGGGTAACGCCGGAGCAGGTGGCAGTGTCTATCCAGGCTTCTATGCCGGTTGTTTCGCTTACTCCGTCAGAAAGAGAGGAAGGAAATAAGGAGTGGGACATCCCGGTGGATTCTCCTGAGGAGTCACTCGCAGAACGAATTGGGTTGAATGAAGTGATTGCACGGCTTCCCCCACAGGACAGGCTGCTGATCCGCCTGCGCTTTTACTCAGGGAAAACACAAAGTGAAACGGCAGAGATGCTGCATACAACACAGGTACAGGTCTCCCGCCGTGAACGGAAAATACTCAAATGGATGCGTCAGGAACTGACAGCAGAGTAAGTTATGTAATGAATAGGAAAAGAACCTGTCAAATTTTCCATTTCTCAACAATAAAACTGTGCGATTTGCCAAAAGTGTGACTTTTCTTCAAAAACCTCTTGACGATACTCTTGCGGTGTGATAATATAACATCACCGATTTGACGGACACACTGCTGAATACAGATTGACGCCAATCGGAACTCACATCAAAAAAAGTTTGAAAAAACTTCAAAAAAGATGTTGACAAACAAAACCTGATGTGATAAAATAACAAAGCTGTCTCAAAGACAGCGGGCAGCTGAAAATCAGCTCAAAAAAAACTTCAAAAAACCTCTTGACAAAAGAGATTCGATGATGTAAAATAAACGAGCTGTCCGGGATGACCGGCGGCGCCCACAGGACCTTGAAAATTGAACAATACTGAAACTTGTGGAACCTTAATCGTGATGGAAAATCACGTTAAACAATTCCAAACAAACAAGTAATTCACAAGGACGCAAGCGTATTGTGTCTGAGAAATTACAGCGATTTAACACTTTGTAAGTGATTAAATACCATTTATAAAGAGTTTGATCCTGGCTCAGGACGAACGCTGGCGGCGCGCCTAACACATGCAAGTCGAACGGAGTGAAGAGAAGCTTGCTTTTCTTCACTTAGTGGCGAACGGGTGAGTAACGCGTGAGTAACCTGCCCTGGAGTGGGGGACAACAGTTGGAAACGACTGCTAATACCGCATAAGCCCACGGAACCGCATGGTTCTGAGGGAAAAGGATTTAT
>JAQXGE010000039.1 GCA_029006135.1 Oscillospiraceae bacterium
CCGATAAACAGACAGCAAAACTTTCCTCCGTTAATGGGATTAGAGACTGCCTCCCCTGTGTAAGGGGAGGTGGCAAATCCGAGGAACGAGGATTTGACGGAGGGACTGTCAACCTTTCCGCCAACTGCCGTTTGTCTTTTATAGCACTCGCTGCCGCGGGCGGTACTCTTTTGTGACCAAAAGAGTACCCAGAAAAGTCTCGCTGTTCCGACGCAGCGAATCCGCGGCCAGGGGGGCCAGCCCCCCCTGGACCCCCAAAGAGGAATGAAAATAATGAAATCCACCTCAAAGCCTACGACCGGACAGGCTTTGGGACGGATTTCATCATTTTCGATTGAATAACCGCCCCGCTTTGGCGGGACGGTTCCTGCTGTGAGGGCAACGTACCCCTGTCAAATTTATTGTGGTTTACAGGAGCAGAGACTGGCTCCCCTTGACGCAAGGGCTGCCGCCGCTTCGCATTTTCCCCCTCTCAGCGCGGAAATATTTTGCGCCAGCTATGGCGCAGGCAGTGCGGGTGTGTTATAATAAACTAAGTTGACCGGAAAGGAGACAGGACCGATGGGAATATTCAGCAAACTTCAGGCGAAGACCGGTGAGGCCCGCGCCAAGGAAAAAATCCGCCCACTGCTTGACAGCCGTATGATGCGGGATATTATTCTTGAGATTGGCCAGCGCGGCAATGAACCGCTCGACCCTCAGTCGGTGCCGCTCTCGATGCGTCAGCGCGCGTCCCAGCTTGCCGCCGAGACAGGGCTCTCCGGCCTCAAGCAGAGCACCATCAGCGAACTGCGCCTGGATGCCGCGGGCATCACGCTGGTCAGCCATGAGGAACTGACAACTTTCCTCTATGCCGATTACAACTATGAGGACATCGAGGATACCGACTGCCTGCCCGCCGTGGCGGAATATCTGGTTCAGCATCTGCGCGGATATTACGATATAGCGCGCACTTTTACAACGGTCGCCAAGACAAACGGCCACGTTGAGGAAAAGACCCGCGAGGTCCTTGTCACACGTCATCACGAGGATACGCCCTTTACCCCCGCGCCGGTGCAGAAACAGCATCTTTTCTGACCCTGCACGGGTGCCGGATGCACCGGGGATAGGCTGTTCCACGTCTTGACGCGGGACGGCAAGTTTGCTATAATACATAAGATACAGGACCGCTTTTTGCGGTACCTGTCCATATAGGGAGATGTACTCAAGAGGTCGTAAGAGGGAGCACTCGAAATGCTTTAGGTCTCGAGAGAGGCGCGTGGGTTCGACTCCCACCATCTCCGCCAATCATCCCCCGAGGATTATCCCCGGGGGAATTTTTGTAATTTGGGTGAGGATTTTTCTGCCGCGGCAGAGGAAGGAGCATAACCATGCCGATGTTTACCATTGTGGGCGGTGTCAATGGCGCCGGAAAGAGCAGTCTGACCGGCGTTCTCAAGGACTGTCTGGACAATTTGGGTGTGATTGTGGACCCGGATAAATTGACGGCGGCTTTTGGCGGCGATGAATATGCCGGCGGACAGGCTGCGGTAGAAAAATTGCAGGCGTGCCTGGAACAGCAAATAGATTTTACCGAGGAAAGCACGCTGTCCGGCAGTTTTTCCCGCAAGATGGCGCGTGCGGCGCGGGAGAAGGGCTACACGGTCCGGCTGTACTATGTGGGGCTGGATACGGCGGAGGAGTCAGTTCGGCGCATTGCCAACCGGGTAGCCCGCGGCGGGCATGATATCCCGGAGCAGGATGTGCGCCGCCGGTTTGAGCGGCGCTTCCGCGACCTTGGCAAACTGCTCCCGCTGTGCAACGAGGCAACGTTCTATGATAACGACAACGGATTCCGCGTTGTCGCAGTTTACCGCAATGGGGAAATCCTCAATGTCACCGATACGCCGCCTGCCTGGCTGATCGAACTGAAGAAGGAAATTACTTTGTAAATAATAAAAAGCGCTGTGTCATGGAATCCATGATGCAGCGCTTTTTTTGCTTGGAATACGGTAGGGAAATTGGTGGAAAACAATCAGGGAAACATATACGAATAAATCCCGTTCAGCCCTTTTCCGTTCCCCATGCTTCGATTTGGGTCAGGGCGGGGAAGGGGCTGGGGTCGTCGGCTTTGATCAGCTCGCAGAGCGTCAGCGAGGTGACGGTGCGCGGGGCGATGGCAAAACACTGCGGGGCGCCGGTTTTTTCAAGCGGAAGTTTCTCGGCAGAGCCATCGCTGAACCGCACGGTCGCGCGGGTCCACCAGCTGTCATGCGGGAAATCCGCCCGCAG
>JAQXGE010000040.1 GCA_029006135.1 Oscillospiraceae bacterium
TGGACGGTGGCCGTCCCAGTGTTGGAATTAGCCGAAACAGGTGCAAAACTATTGGAGTTTCCTTGGGAGGTAGGTGTGTAGGTCACAGTGACAGTGTACTCGGTGCAATCGGTAGGCGTTACGTTCTGAGATTCGGAGCCGTTGATTGTCACATAGTCATCTTTCCAGTCGTCCTCGTCGTTGAAACTGGGAAGAGTGTAGAGACTTTTCGTCTCAACAGAATTGCCCTCATAGATGGTGACGCTGTTGGTGTTGAACTGAGGTGTCGCAATTTCCACATTGGTGGTAGGAACTTCGAACTGCTCCATGACCTGAGTTGTTCCATTGTCACCGACAGCAATGATGGCAGAGCCGGTGGTGTTGGTGGGAACATCATTGCCGCCAAGGAAGCCCTCACGAACCTTAATGGGAATTTCAATAATCAGCTTGCGGCCGTAGAAGTTGCCGGGCTGGTTATTGTCGCCGTCCTGACGGCCGTTTTCCTTGGAGCAGTAGTTCTGGCTGAAATCGAAGCCGGTGACGGTGATAGTTTTGCCGTCATTGCTGATGGTGCGAGTCAATTGGCTGTCAACATTCTCCTCGCCCCATTCGCCTTCAGAGGTGTAGGGGGCGGTCTTGACGGTGATGCTGCTGGCATCGGCGTTGGTGGGCAGTTCAAAGTAGTTGGAAATCACATCCTGAACCTTCGTCTCGCTGCCCAGCTGGACGCTGGCGGAACCGGTCTGGATGTTCTGACTGATAGTCGTGAAAATCTCACTCAGGGAATCACTGTCACTGGCGGTCAGGTAGTAGTTGCTGGCGGTACGGTCAAAATTCTTGGTGATTTCCCAACCACGGTAACCAATACCAATGATTGTCTTTTTATATTTTTCTATTCCGATTTCGTCAGCATCTTTAAAATTACTTGAAAGTAAATTTAGGAATCTGTTTCCAGCAGGAATGTCATAGCTTTGGATATCACCAATCATCCAGAAAGAAAAATCAGACCAATTGCTTCCAATCGAACCATCAGAGTTTTTGGAAAAGCCTTCCGCGCCATACATTTGCTCTGGTTTTACACCATTAAAAATGCCAACTGAATAGATAGTAGCGCCAACGCCTGCATCCTTCAGATTTTTTGCGGAGGCAATCGCTTTCGTTGCCACTGTGGTGTCGAAATCAGTAGCCATTGTTGGAACGCCATCAGTAAAAACGATAACAACTTTTTGGCGGTTCGTATTTTGGCCACTATATGTATACTGACCATCGTACGACGTATCATATGTTTTAGTTACATTGCCCCAATAGTCTGTTTCAGCAGTGTGCACATTTACTTTTTTGCTCGTATCACTCAGCAAAACCTCTGCCATTTGAACACCTGCCGCAGTATTCGTTGCACCAGAGGGCTCGTCCGGGAGTTTGTTAATGCCGTCTATTACATTACGGCTACTGCTATCTCCATTTTTTAGTGACTCTTTGCTCTCCTCATTAACAACTGTCCACCCTCTCATAATCGTAGCGTTCGTGCCATATGTCACGATTGCCATTCGATTATCGCAATCTTCGGAATACTTATCGGCGACTTCGTCAATGAATTTATTAACGGCTACCTTCAAGGCATATTGACGGCGTTCGGAATTGTTGTTCGTAGATTCTCCCTCGAAGTTATCGGCCATGGAACCGGACTGGTCGAGGACAAGGACGATATCCACCGGGATGGAGGTTGTAGTCGTTGTGGTTGTGGTTGTGCCGGTAACGTAGCTTTCCAAGCGGAGGGTATAGGTACCATCCGGGTTACCGTTCTCATCCTCATTAGGAACAACAACTTTGGACGTAATAATGCCGTTATTATCCACGCGTTCCGGTTCTTCGGCCGCAGCAAGCGTCCGGGCTGCACGGCGAGGTTTGATAATCTGGGAACCAACATTCACGGCGGGCAGGAAAGGTCCTGCCTCCGTAAAAACTTCACTAATGATATTTGGAGCACTTTCATATACTTTTGCCCTGACGTATGCTTTCAGCTGCGCATACTCATCTTCCGTCAGAGAGGCAAGATATGTATCAACTTCCTCATCAGAAGCAAGTCCCATTACATACTCATAGGCCGCAGCCACGTCAAAGGTGCTGTCCGGTGCGGGGGTGGTGTCATTCTCCGGGGCGGCGGTGCTATCGGGCGCAACAGTTGCGTCCGGGGTGGTGGTGGCATCCGGGGTGGCAGTCACGTCCGGGGTGGTGTCGGGGGCGGGGGCAGGATCCGAGGCGGTGGTGAGGGTGGTGGCGGAGGATGCGGTGGAGGAAGAGATGGCGAGGGTGCCGGGCATGGCGGTGGTGAAAAGCAGCGCGGCGCTCAGCAGCAAGGCAAGTCCTTTTTTATTTTTCATCTTGCTCTACCTCCTTACTCTTCCGGCCAGCCGGCGGCGTCCTTGACGGTTTTGCCATTGTTGGCGGTCTGGACGGCCTGGGCGGAAACATTGATGATGGTGGTGCTGTTCTGGTAAGCGTTGGGCATCTCGGGAGCGAAGTTCACTTCAGAGAAGAGGACGGCGGTGGAATCACCGGCGGCGACAGGGTCCGTATAATAATAGCAGCCGTCTTTCTCGTTATAGGTCCATTTCTCATTGTCCACCGTGAAGCTGACAAGGTTCACGGAAGTGCCATCAGAGAGTGTGATGGACGAGGAAAGCGGTTCATTTTCGGCGTCCTTAATCGAGGTGTCAACCTTGACGCGAATCCACGCTTCACTCTCACCGGTGTTCTTGACAGAGACAATCTTGGAGACGGCGGTGCCGGGCATCACGCCGGTAATCCCCTCTTTGGGGAACTCGACCTCGGTGCCATCGGGCTTTTCTGTCTTCTCGACCACTGTGATGCCAACGCCGCCGCTGGTAATCACGTTGTGGGCCGTCTTGCTGTCGGTAAAGTAGGCCAGTGTACTGCCTGCGGCAATGGCAAAGCAGAGAGCCAGCACGCTGATGACGGCAAGTTTTTTCTTCATGTCGCATTGCTCCTTTGAAAACAATTTACAGGGAATTGTAATCGGATGTAATTTCATAAGCCCAGATATAGGCATACAAGGATATCCAGAGATGCCTCCCTGGGTACCCTTGTATGCCCTGCGCCCGGAGGGCGCAGGGTATAAGAATTAAGTGAAGTTAATTACCACAAATAGCCGGAAACAGGCTTTCCGTAATACTCAGAAATAGCATCCTCGATGCTGGGGATGCCAGCAGCCTGGAAGCCAACAGCGTTGATAACCAAGTTCCAATCGCCATCGTAGGGAGTCTTGCCATCGGCCAGAATCAGGTTGCCGTCGGCACCCTGAGTCACCTTTCCATCCATGTAAACCTTGTCCAGCAATGCAACAGTGCTTGCCTTAGGAGCAATAGGATCAGAATCGGGAACAAAATGGACATAGCCGTTGTAAGGAACTTCATCAATGACCTTGGTGCCCAGGTAAGCGGCCTTGGTCTCTTCGATGCCAACGTTAGCAGCATCGTAGTTGAAGTGCAGGCTGTTGCCCAGGCCGGGTGCCGCAGGAGAGTTGTCATCGCCATCATCCAGTGCGGAGGGGACCCACACTTCAATCCAGCAATAAGCATCATTGTCGCCCGTGTTCTCAACAGTAACAGACTTCTTGATTGCGGTAGTGTTAGTCCAGCCGGGCATCAGTTCCTTAACAGCGTCTTCGCTGTCCCAGTTGACTTCATTACCTTCTTTGTCAGCGCCCTTTTCGACAAGCTGAATGTCAACATTGCCGACGGTGAAGGTGTTTTTCTTGCTATCGGTATCGGTGAAGTAAGCCATGGTGCCGCCGACAACGGCGGTGGCGGCCAGTGCAACGGCCAGGCACAGGGTCAATGCCTTCTTTTTCATTTTCATTGTTTGCTCTCCTTTACAATTAGTAAATGTAAATTATAGACAGATCGCATCCCTGCGATGAGCTAACAAAATGAGGGGGTTAGTCGTCAGAGGGGTTGATTTCCTGCCAAGCTTCATACGGGTCGAAAGTGTTGTCATTGTCCTTTTTCAGCTGAATCGCGTAGGCAGTGAAGGTAAGTTTGGGCTGTTTGCTGGAGTCCTCGTTAATAGCCTCCATCATTTCCTTGGTGACGGTGGGCTTGACGAGAACCTCATTCTCAACGGTCTCGTCGCCCTTTTTATAGCCAATCACAGGAATATCGATGTTCTTTTTACCGTTTGTATCCGTTACCTCACGGTAGTACACACCTTCAACTTCTTGTTCGCCATTTTTCAGCTGCGTCCAGCCTTCGGCCATCGTATAGTCGATAAAGTTGTCAAAGCTGTATTCTGTCGTGCCAACAGTTACATTGCCACCGGTTTCCGTAACCTTGACAAAGACATAGCAGTCCTCACTGTCGGCTGTGACTTTGACCTTGGGGTCCTTCTCAATCGTGCAACCGGGAACCATCTGGTAAGAGTTTTTATTTGCATCCTTATCCTTATCGGCATCCGTCTCGGTCAGAGTAATATCGACATCACTGGTGGTGAAGGTGTTGACAACCTCATCAGAAGTATCGGTCAGCCAGGCGATGGTGCCGCCGATGGTCGCGCCGACAACCAGAGCCAGGGCCAGGAACAGCGCTGCAGTCTTTTTCTTCATGTTGTTTTCCTCCTTTCCTCTATATTTGCTGAGCTTTTACGCAATCTTTCAATCGCGGATTGTGCCCTATATAATCGGGATGAACCGGTTATAACGGATTAGTTAAGGCCAGCAGCGTCCCAAGCTGCCTTGGCGGTGTCAAAACCGTCAGCCTGAATAGCATAGGCGGTAACCTTAACATTCTTGCCGGCGTAGTTACTAAGAGTGGTGCCATTCACACTGCCGTCAATCATGAAGTTGTCAAACACGACATAGTTGGTAACGGCAGTTGCTTGGGTGTGAGCCTTATAGTACACGCCATCAGTGGCATAACCATCTTTGTCAGGATTCAGTGCCGTCCAACCATTCTCCTTAATCTGATCTTTGATCTGCTTGTATTCAGTGCTGCCATCCTTCATTTTGGTGCCATTGGCAGCTTCAATATCAGCGATGCCGTTTTCGACCTTTACGAAGATATAGGAATTCTCACTGTCAGCCTTAACATGGACGGTGGGGTCTTTGATGTACTCATGACCAGGCAACAGGTGGTAGTCATTGGACTTGACACGATCATCCGAATCCTTTGTTCCGTCAATCTTTACATCGGTTTCGTCCAGCTCAATGTCAACCTTGCCAACGGTGAAGGTGTTGGTAACCTCATCGGTAGAGGTCAGGTACGCCATGGTGCCGAAGATCGTTGCAGAAACGAGCAGCACTGCAGCCATCATCAGGCCAAGGACTTTTGTTCTTGTTTTCATGATTTGTCCTCCTTGATAGAATGGGATTTATATTGGGCGCCTTCTGGCGTTACCCACAGAATGAATTTGCCTGAAGAGTCAGGCGGGGGTATCCGATTTAGATTTGACCTTTTTCTTCTTTTTCGGTTCCTCGTCCTCATCGTCCTTTGCGAGCAGGTCGGGCAGGAAAACGAGGAGAAGCAGGATTGCGCCAACCGAGATGGCCACGTAGGTTCCCGGAGGGTTCTGGATATAATTGGCGAAGTAGCCAAGGTAAGGAATCGTGAACACCGGGGTGCCAATCACGTTTTTATAGTGGACCAGGCTGCCGTCCTCCACGTCATTGGCGTCACCCTTTGTGCGGTAACGGAGAACCGTGGGGTCGCTCTCATCGGGGACCACCTCAACGATGCGGTGGGTGGCAACGGTGTCCTCATCCAGCATGAAGGTGATGACGTCACCCGGCTCCAGTTCGGTGTAATCCACCTGCTTGACGTAAATCAGGCTGCCGGTGTGATAAGTAGGCTCCATGGAGCCGGACAGAACCGTAAAGACCTGAAGCCCGACCAAGCGGACGCCCACCAGTGCGATTGCAAGAAGGACGGCCACCACAACGATTACCGTTGTCAGCACGTCCCAGATTTTTTTTAATGTTTTACCCATTGGACTCCCCTACCCTATTTATTCCGCAATGACCGATTTTGGGCCAAAAGCTGCGGTTCATTGCACGGCGTGTGCCGGTACCGGGCGCAGCCGGTCGATGCACGTCATCAATCAAGTATCTGTTAAGAATTATACCTCTTTTTCCAATAAATTTCAAGTAAAAACTCGGAAAAGCACGCCTTTATAAATTACGAAGATACGTCATTTTCGTATTTTCGTAATTTATCATACCTATTATCGGACTGTTAAAAAAATATTTTTTCAGAGAAAACTGGCTGATAGCACTCAAGAAATTCCGTTATATTAGTATAATATTGTAGAAAATTGTCAAAAGCGTCTGCGGAGCGGTGCGGGCCGAGCGGGCATTGCCGGGAAAGCGCATACAAAAAAGCCCCGGAAACCCGAAGGTTCCCGAGGCTTTGAAGTTTTTGATTGCAGGGGCGCGGGAAATCAGCGCTTGCTGAACTGGGGAGCGCGGCGAGCGGCCTTGAGACCGTACTTCTTACGCTCTTTCATACGAGGATCACGAGTCAGGAAGCCAGCCTTCTTGAGGGCGGGACGCAGCTCGGGATCGTACTGCAGCAGGGCGCGGGACAGGCCATGGCGGATAGCGCCAGCCTGGCCGGAAGTGCCGCCGCCGACAACGTTGACGACGATGTCAAACTTACCCTCATTGGAGGTCAGAGCCAGGGGGCTGCGGACCATCAGCTTGAGAGTCTCGAGGCCAAAGTAATCATCAATGTCACGGCCGTTGATGGTGATCTTGCCGGTGCCATTGTAGACGCGGACGCGGGCAACGGAATGCTTACGACGACCGGTGCCGTAGTAATACTGTTTGGTTTCGTACATCTTCTATTGCCTCCTTATTACAGTTCCACGACTTCGGGCTTCTGGGCGGTATGCAGATGCTCAGCGTTCTTGTAGCAGTGCAGACGAGTCATAGCCTTGGCGCCGATGGTGTTGGAAGGAACCATGCCCTTGACAGCGTAGGTCATAGCCTTGTCGCTGTTCTGAGCCATCAGGGTCTTGTACTGGGTCTCCTTGAGGCCGCCGATCCAGCCGGAATGGGTGCGATGGAACTTCTTCTCCATCTTCTTGCCGGTCAGGACAGCCTGGTCGCAGTTGATGATGATGACGTGATCACCGCAATCAACGTTGGGGGTGAAAGTAACCTTGTTCTTACCACGCAGCAGAACGGCGGCCTTGGCAGCGACGCGGCCGAGCGGTTTGCCGGCAGCATCGATCACATACCACTTGCGGTCAGCCATCTCAGCGGGCTTGGCGAGAGTAGTGCTCATAGTTTGAATCCTCCATATTTTATAGTGACGCATCCGAATGATTCGGTTTATCTGGAGCACCGCTTGCACGGTGCAGACTTCGCGCAAGTGTGATTATATCAAAGAGCGGCAGGTTCGTCAAGATATTTTCAGCAAAATTTCAATTTATTCCGGTGTAACTCGCTTATTCTTTTGTTTTCTCTTATTTTCTCTTGTTTTTGCTTGAGGCATTTTGTATTTTACGCCAAGGCGGATTCATCAGAGGTTTGCCTATAATGAACACTGGTAAACAGCAGATGGATGTGCTATACTATAAGGCAGTTACCTTTTATAAGGGGTGTGTGGAAAAGATGCAGCGTCTTGAAGGGCTTTTGCGCAAGGCAATACAGGATTATGAAATGATTGCACCGGGGGACCGCGTCTGCGTTGGTGTTTCGGGCGGGAAGGACAGCGTGGCGCTCACGGTAGCGCTAGGGCATCTGCGGCATTATCTGGGCGTCCCCTTTGAGGTTGTCGCCGTGACGCTCGACCCGCGGTTCGGCGGCGTTGAGAGCGATTACACGCCGCTTGCCGAGCTGTTTGCCCGGGAGGAGATTCCCTATGAGGTGCGCCGAACCGACATAGGCCCTGTTGTGTTCGATTACCGCAAGGAATCAAACCCCTGTGCGCTCTGCGCAAAACTGCGCCGCGGCACGCTGCACACAGCGGCCAAGGAACTCGGCTGCAACAAGATTGCACTGGGGCACCATCTGGATGATGCTGTGGAGACGTTTTACATGAACCTCTGGCGGGAAGGACGCATTGGGTGCTTTTCCCCGGTCACCTATCTGTCCCGCCGGGATCTGACGATGATTCGGCCTATGATTTTGGCGACCGAAGCGGAAGTGCGCAGCGCTGTGCACCGGGCCGGGCTTCCGGTCATTAAGAGTCAGTGTCCCGCGGACGGTGTGACCGTGCGGGAAGACACCAAGGAGTTTGTGCGCGAGATGAGCCGCAAAGACCCTGCATTCCGCCAAAAGACCCTGCACGCTTTACAGGAAAGCGGCATTGACGGATGGAAACCCATCCATACCGGCCGCAAAATTGATTGGGAGGCTGCAAAATGAGAGGGGACCTTTTTGAGAAGCACTGCTGGGCCGAGATTGACCTGAACGCCGTGCGGGACAATTTTGCATTGATTCAAGAGACGGTGGGCGGCCCGGTTGCTGCGGTGGTCAAGGCTGATGCCTACGGTCACGGTGCGGCGGTGGTTGCGCCTGTTCTGGAGGATGCCGGCGCAGCGGCTTTTGCCGTAAGCTGTCTGGCTGAGGCGAAACATCTGCGGCGGCACGGTATCCGCAAGCCTATTCTGATTTTAGGCTACTGCGAGCCCGCACACGCCGCTGAACTGGCGTTAGGCTGCATCACGCAGGCCGTCTATTCCGAGGAATACGCAAAAGCGCTTTCGGCGGCCGCTGTTGAAGCCGGGGTAACGGTTCACTGCCATTTCAAGGTGGATACCGGCATGGGGCGCATAGGATTCTGCGTCCGGACCGACTTTGAGGATGCCGTTTGTGCCATGGAGCGCTGTGCCGCGCTGCCCGGATTGCAGTTCACCGGCATTTTCCAGCATTTTGCCGTGGCGGACAGCGTGAAAGAGGAAAACATTGCCTACACGCAGGAGCAGCACGATTTGTTTATGCGCACCGTGGAACGGCTGAAGGCTGATGGGCTGCCGCTCACAACGGTTCACTGTGCCAACTCAGCCGCGCAGATGCGTCATCCCGAATGGCGCTGTGATCTGACGCGGGCCGGCATCATCCTGTACGGCATGGACCCGAGCAGTGAAGTTCACATTGAGGGTCTGCGCCCGCCCATGACGCTCAAATCCGTTGTGAGCTATGTAAAAGAACTCAAGCCCGGGCAGAGCGTCAGTTATGGGCGGACGTTCACGGCCGATACGCCCCGCACGGTTGCCACCGTTTGCGTGGGATATGCGGATGGGTATCCCCGGATGCTGTCCTCCACGCAGGGAGGCGGTGTGATGGCCATTCACGGCCGGCCGGCACCAGTGCTTGGACGGGTCTGCATGGACCAGACGCTTGTGGACGTAACGGACATTCCCGGCGTTCAAATGGGCGATGAAGTGACGGTCTTTGGCCCCGACAATGCGCCCATCGGTGCCGACACGGCAGACGCCATTGCCGAAAAGACCGACACCATCAATTATGAAATTGTCTGCGGCATTACCCGCAGAGTGCCGCGCGTCTACTGTCAGAATGATGCGCCGGTTTGTATCTGGAATGATTTGGAGGAAACCTGATGGCTCGTGACAACATCCGCAATTTCTGTATTATCGCTCACATTGACCACGGCAAGTCCACACTGTCAGACCGTATTTTGGAACTGACCGACAGTGTGGATAAGCGCACCATGGAGGACCAAATCCTTGATGACATGGATCTGGAGCGTGAGCGCGGCATTACCATCAAAGCACGTGCCGTGACGATGCACTATACTGCCGACAACGGGGAGGAATATGAGTTTAATCTCATTGACACGCCGGGTCATGTGGACTTTTCGTATGAGGTCAGCCGCAGTCTGGCGGCCTGTGAGGGAGCCATTCTGGTTGTGGATGCCAGTCAGGGCGTGGAGGCCCAGACGCTGGCGAACTGTTACCTTGCCATCGACCATAATCTGGAAGTGGTCCCCATCCTCAACAAAATTGACCTGCCCAGTGCCGACCCGGATGCCGTTGCCAAGGAAGTGGAGGACGTCATTGGTTTGCCCTGCATGGATGCGCCGCGCGTGAGTGCCAAGATGGGCATCAACATTCATGAAGTCCTGGAGCGTGTGGTGAAGGATGTTCCCCCGCCGCAGGGCGACCCCGATGCGCCGCTGAAAGCATTGATTTTTGACTCTATCTATGACAGCTACAAGGGCGTCATCGTCTATGTGCGCGTGTTCGAAGGAACGGTTCGCCCGGGCGATACGATTCGGCTGATGAGCACCGGCGCGACATTCCAGCTGGTGGAAGTGGGCCACATGGGCGCCACCTCTCTGGCCCCCTGTGACAAGCTGGAAGCCGGTGAGGTTGGTTACCTGACCGCCTCCATCAAGACTGTGCGCGATACCCGCGTTGGCGACACAGTCACCCTCGCGGAGCGCCCCACCGAGGAGGCACTGCCGGGATTCCGCAAGGTAACGCCGATGGTTTTCTGCGGCATCTACCCCGCAGACGGAGCGGATTACCCTGACCTGAAGGATGCACTGGAAAAACTCCAGCTCAATGACGCCTCACTGAGCTTTGAGCCCGAGACCAGCGCCGCGCTGGGATTTGGATTCCGCTGCGGATTTTTGGGGCTTCTCCACATGGAGATTATCACCGAGCGGCTGGAGCGGGAATTTGACCTGGACCTCATCACCACCACGCCCGGCGTTCAGTATCGCCTGACGCTGACAGACGGCACGGTGGAAATCATTGATAATCCTTCCGCCTACCCCGACCCCGCGCGCATTGCCAAAGCGGAGGAGCCGTTTGTGGATGCACACATCTACACCCCCAACGACTATGTGGGACCGCTGATGGATCTCTGCCAGTCCAAGCGCGGTGTGATGATTGCGATGGACTACATGGACGAGACCCGTGTGGATCTGCATTACCAGATGCCCCTGGGTGAGATTGTTTACGATTTCTTTGACGCCATCAAGAGCCGCAGCCGCGGATACGCGAGTTACGATTACGCATGGGAGGGCTGGCATCAGTCCAATCTCGTCAAGCTGGACTTCCTGCTCAATGGTGAAATCGTGGATGCGCTCTCGATGATTGTCTTTGCCGACAATGCCTATGCCAAGGGCCGCCGGATTTGCGAAAAGCTCAAGGAAAACATTCCCCGCGCGCTGTTTGAGATTCCCATTCAGGCCGCAGTGGGCGGGAAAATTATTGCGCGGGAGACCGTCAAAGCGATGCGCAAGGACGTTCTTGCCAAGTGCTACGGCGGCGACATTACGCGTAAAAAGAAGCTGCTGGAAAAACAGAAGGCCGGCAAGAAGAAGATGCGCAAGCTGGGCAGCGTGACCCTGCCAAGCGAAGCGTTCACCGCTGTGCTCAAGCTGGATTCCGACAACTGATTGCACAGGGTCTTCTCCCCTGCCCCGCCGTGTCCGTTATAGAAAAAGCCCGCCGGGCGATATTCCCTTTGTGGGAACCGCCCGGCGGGCTTTCTTGTTGTATTTTCCTGTGCGCGGTTATGCGGCCGACGGAATATTACACATCCTGAAGTTCGCCGCGGGAACTGGCTTTGAGGTAAGCAAAGATGAAACCGTCCAAATCGCCGTCCATCACAGCCTGAACGTTGCCGCTCTCATAGTTGGTGCGATGATCCTTAACGAGCGTATAGGGCATAAAAACGTAGCTGCGGATCTGGTGGCCCCAGGCAATCTCGTTCTGGACACCCTTGATGTCGTCAATCTTGTCCTTATGCTGCTGCAGGGCAATCTGATAAAGTTTGGCCTTGAGCATTTCCATCGCGTATTCGCGGTTCTGAAGCTGGCTGCGCTGGGTCTGGCAGGAAGTCACAATACCGGTGGGCTTGTGAATCAGACGAACAGCCGAAGAGGTCTTGTTAATATGCTGGCCGCCTGCGCCGGAGGAGCGGTAGACCTGCATCTCAATATCCGCAGGATTGATTTCAACCTTGATGTTGTTATCCAGTTCCGGCATAACTTCCAGGCTGGCAAAGCTGGTCTGACGGCGGGCGTTGGCATCAAAGGGGCTGATGCGCACCAAACGGTGAACGCCGTTCTCGCTCTTCAGCATACCGTAGGCGTTGGGGCCTTTAATCATCATGGAGGCAGACTTGATGCCGGCTTCATCGCCGTCCAGAACATCCAGCACTTCCACAGAATAGCCGTGAGCCTCAGCCCAGCGCGTGTACATACGGGTGAGCATTTCTGCCCAGTCCTGTGCCTCGGTTCCGCCGGTGCCTGCGTGGAAGGTCAGAATTGCATTGGAGTGGTCATATTCGCCGTTGAGCATTGTCATCAGCTGAAGCTCGTCAATGGCCTTTTCAACGCCGGCTACGGCCTCCTCGCCCTCAGCAGTCAGAGAGGGGTCGTTTTCCTCCTCAATCATTTCAAGTAGGGTCTCGGCTTCCTCATACTGGGTCGAGAGTTTTCCGAAACGCTCCAGCTTATTCTTCACCTCGCCCATCTCACTGATGACCTTCTGGCTGCGCTCCTGGTCATCGTAAAAGCCGGGCAGAGTCATCTGATGTTCCAGTTCGGCCAGACGCTTTTCGCTGGCCTCGATGGAGAGTGCATCGCGCAGGTCGTCCACCGCAGTCCGCAGTCCGCCCAGTTTGGATTTGAGTTCGTCAATGGTTATCATATTGTTACCCCTCGGTCAATTTTCAGTCATATATTATAAGTATAAACCAAACAAGAGTTCTTGTAAAGCGAAAAATTCCGCTTCCGGCGCTTTGCACATTTTCCCTGACCAAAGACGGTTTTATGTTGTTTTTCTGTCCCAATGTGCGTGTGCCGGCCTTGCGTTTTCGTAAGAAATACCGGCTTCGTTTTTTGTTCACGGAATTTTCTTTGATTTCCTATGGGATGTGGTGTATAATAAAGATGTATTATTCTGTCCTGCATGGCAGAGCAGTTAAATTCGGAGGAAACTCAATGACAGATTATAAAGGCAATCGCTGCCCTGTTTGTGAACAAGTATTTAAGGAAAACGATGACATTGTTGTGTGCCCTGACTGCGGTACCCCCTACCATCGTGAGTGCTGGAAGAAAGTAGGCGTCTGTGTCCATCAGGCGGACCACGCGGCCGGATATGAGTGGAAACCCGACCATGTGATTTCAGGCGGGCCGGAGGATTTGGTCTGCCCCAACTGCGGTGCCCACAATCCTTTAGGTGCCAAATTCTGCAACCACTGCGGTGTTTCGCTGCCCGACCACCCCGACAATGTGCAGTATCAGGCAAAGCAGAACACCGGGAACGGTCCGGTCTACGCCAACCCCAACCCCAACTACAATGCAGAAGCCTCTTCCCGCAGAACCTCCGCCCAGCAGCCCCACCTTGAGGGCTACGCCGCCGGGCAGGACGGAGGCATTTACCGCAAGGAGCTTGGACCCGAGGATCCCATTGACGGCATCAAGGCGAAAGACTGGTCAACCTACGTGGGTCCGTCCGGTATGTATTACCTGATGCAGTTTTTCCGTATGCAGGAGACCCAACGCAAGGCCGTTGTCTCCTTCTCCGCATTTTTCTTTGGTCCGGTCTATTTCTTTTTCCGCAAAATGTGGAAGCAGGGCACTTTGTTTGCCGTATTGGAAATTCTTCTTTCCATTCCTTCCATGATGTATATGCTGGCCGTCTCGGGTGCCGAGTGGATGGTTGGTCTGCCGCTGAGCTGGATTCCTGCTGCTGCCAACGTCTGCTATATACTCAACTTGGTTCAGATGATTATCCGCGGTCTGTATGGTGTCTACTGGTACAAACAGGAGAGCAAACGCCGCATTGAGAAAATCTACGCCCGCTGTCCGGAAGGGCAGGAGCGCAGTGATACCCTTGCACTTTCCGGCGGGACCAGTGTGATTGCGGTTGTCATCTATTTTGTTGTCTACATCATCCTCGCGTTCCTTGCTTCCCAGCTTCTTGGGCCGGACATCAACGCGGTGCTTTCCATGTTCTCGCTGTAAAAATTCTAAAGATGGAGGAATTCAACAAAATGAAAACTGCACTGGTTATTATGGCAGCCGGCATTGGCTCCCGTTTTGGCGGCGGCATCAAACAGCTTGCGGCGGTTGGTCCGAACGGCGAAATCATTATGGACTATTCCATTCATGATGCCATCGAGGCCGGCTTTGACAAAATCGTATTTATCATTCGTCACGACATTGAGGATGCGTTCAAGGAAGCCATTGGCAACCGCATTGAAGGCATCTGCGCCGGACTGGGTGTGGAAATTGCCTATGCCTATCAGGACCTGGCAGACATTCCTGCCGGGTACTCCGTTCCCGAAGGCCGTTCCAAACCCTGGGGTACGGGTCAGGCAGTTCTGTCCTGCAAGGGAATTATCAAAGAGCCGTTTGCCGTCATCAATGCCGATGACTACTACGGCAAAGAGGCCTTTGTCCAAATTCACAGCTTTTTGCAGAATTATGACCCTGCCCATCCCAACGAGCTGAGCATGGCGGGCTTTGTGCTTAAGAATACGTTGAGTGACAATGGTGCGGTAACGCGCGGACTCTGCCAGATGAACGCTGACGGGCATCTCACCGATGTAATGGAAACTTCCGGCATTGAGAAAACCGCTGATGGCGCCGCGGCGGACGGCCGTGCCATTGACCCCGAAACGCTGGCTTCCATGAACTTCTGGGGCCTGACGCCGGAGTTTGTTGATACGCTGGATGCGGGCTTTGAGGAGTTTTTCCGGGATACTGTGCCCGGCAACCCGCTCAAGGCGGAGTATCTGCTCCCCATTTACATTGGCGAACTGCTGAAAAAGGATGCCGTGCGCGTCAAAGTCCTGCCCAGCCATGACAAATGGTTCGGCGTGACCTACAAAGAGGACAAGCCCGTGGTGATTGAGAGCTTTGCAAAGCTGATTGAAGCCGGAGTCTACCGCAGCGATCTGTTCAGCGACCTCAAGAAATAAGTATGGAACCTGCGGGGCGAAGTACACAGACGAAAGAACGATTTTGCTATTTGCAGACTGTACTTTCGTGCTGCGGCTTTGCCCCTTGTTTTATAGCTTTTCTGTTCATGTTTTCTGATTGAATATTGCAAAAGCGTGGGATTTTGCCCCATGGAAAGTGAGGGAAAAATGCGGTATCGTAAAGGCAGGAGGGATGTACCTATGCCGAAAAAAAAGAACGAACCCTTGAATGTTTCCGCGCTGACCCCGGAAGAACGCGATGCAGCGCTGGCGCTGGATGCAGAGAGACTGCTGCGTTTTGGCCGTAAACACAAGCTGATCCGCGACCTGGACGAGATTGTGGCCCGCAATACCCTGCTGGATTTGCTGGGTCTGAATGAACCGAGCGAAGAAAAGGTGCCCAAGGAGAGCCTTGACACTCCTGCCGCCCTTCTTGATGAAATGGTGGAACTTTCCGCCGCCAAAGGGCTGTTTGATGGCAGTGTGCCCCAATACCGCATCAATTTCGAGTCGCGCATCATGGGCGCATTGATGCCCCGAGAGAGTGAGGTCTGCAAAAAATTCAAGAAGCTCTACGCCAAGAAAGGCCCCCAAGCCGCTACCGACTGGTTCTATGATTTGTGCGTTGTCTCGAACTATATCCGCACGGCGCAGATTGCCCGCAATATTCAGTGGAACACGGCCACACCTTACGGGGAGATGGAAATCACCATCAACCTTACAAAGCCGGAAAAAGACCCCAAAGTCATTGCGATGGAACGCCTGCAGCCCGCATCGAGCTATCCAAAATGTATGCTCTGCAAGGAAAATATCGGCTATGCGGGGCGTATCAACTTTCCGGCGCGGCAGACGCACCGCATTGTTCCGCTCAATCTCGCGGGGGAAAAGTTCTACCTGCAGTACAGCCCCTACGCCTATTTCCATGAGCACTGCATCATCCTGAACGACAGCCATAAGCCAATGGAGATGGACCGTCACACATTGGCGCAGATTTTTGATTTTGTCTCTCAGTTCCCGCACTATACCTGCGGTTCCAATGCCGATTTGCCGATTGTGGGCGGAAGTATTCTGAGCCACAGCCATTTCCAGGGCGGACGGTATGTTTTCCCGATGCAGAAAGCTTCGGTCGCTGTGCCGCTCAAGGACCCGCGCTACCCCAACGTCAAGGCGGGCATTCTGAACTGGCCGGTCTCAGCCATTCGCCTGGTTGGGCGCAGTTCCCAGCAGGTGCAGAACGCCGCCAACTGCATTATGGATGCTTGGCGTGATTATTCCGATGAAAGTGTGGACATTCTCTCCCATACTGGGGACACACCGCATAACACGGTAACCCCTATTCTTCACTACGATGATGAAGAAGGGTATATTCTCGATCTTGCACTGCGCAACAACCGTACAACCGATGAATATCCGGACGGAATCTTCCATCCCCACAAGGAATACCACAACATCAAGAAAGAAAACATCGGTCTGATTGAAGTCATGGGACTGGCCATCCTGCCCGCGCGTCTCAAAGAACAGAGTGCTGCCATTGCAGACATTCTGACCGGCGAAGCACCGAACACCAGCCGCGAGCCAGGCAGTACCTTAGCCGTCCATGCTGACTGGATTGACCAGCTGATTAAAAAATATGGCACCGCCATGAACCGCCGCGATGCCGAAGCCGCTTTGCGCGATGAGATTGGCATTGTGTTCAGCCATGTGCTTGAGAACGCCGGTGTTTTCAAGCAGGATGAAGCCGGGCAGGCTGCGTTCCTGAAATTTGCTGCCGCAGCAGGCTTCAAAAAGGCTTGACAACGGCGAAATATGTTGGTATAATAAATTGCTGTGCTGAATAAAGCACAGATCCTTGCCCTTCCCTGAAGGGGAGGGCCTAATGTCCAAAAGGAGGTGCACAGAAAATGGCTAAGTACGAAACCATGATGGTTACCAGTTCTGCTCTGGATGAGGAGGCTTCTGCCGCTCTGATCGGCAAGTTCAAGTCCCTGATTGAGGCGAATGGTACGATC